>NZ_JACJTV010000020.1 GCF_014698845.1 Coleofasciculus sp. FACHB-1120
GGCTCTACGATGCATGATTGCTCAGTCAGTGTAGACACTACTTCTGACTCTGAAGCATATCGCTTCACACCTCAACCCCCTTAAACTTTTTTTTATAAACAGTCTCTAAGCAGTTCGGTCTAGAGATTTAGGAACCATGATCGAGTGTCACAAAATGACAAAGGAGTTGTTGGGCGATGCCTTTGCATTATTGAGGGAATTCCTCAGTCAAGACGAATATTATCTTGACAGTAGCCAAACGTATGGTGATGGTGGAAGCATGGCTCTACAAAATGCTCTTGAGCTATTTTTGCTGCGATCGGAGCTTGGACTTGTATGGATGGCTTATGACGGCAACAAACCCGTTGGCATTTGTGTAGTTTGCTTCGCTATTTCTACTTCGATAGGAGCAGTAGTTGCCAAGCTAGATGACGTATTTGTCGCAACTGGTAGGCAAAATCAGGGAATTGGCTCCATACTGCTTGCTTCCCTCAAGAAGGAATTACGCCAGTTGGGTGTTCGGCGCATTGATACCAGCGTTCATTTTCAAAACAACCAAGCACGTCATTTCTACAGTAAACACAATTTCTGTTCTTTAAGCGAGGAACGCTTGTCGTGTTTACTGTATTCAAAGGGCGTCTGGAGCTTTTTGAATAATCCGCTGCTGATATTCCTGTTCGGTCATCATATCCTGCGTACTTTGTAACCGATCTACAAACACGATGCCATCCAGGTGATCGGATTCGTGTTGAAAAATCCGGGCGACAAAATCCGTGAATTGTTGGCGATGCAATTTACCATCCCGACTGGTGTATTCAACTTCAATCGCCTGATACCTGGGAACCAACCCTCGAATCCCTGGAATACTGAGGCACCCTTCCCAACCCTTGACCACTTCATCGGAGTAGGCAATGATGCGAGGATTTATTATGGCGGTTGGTTCCATCTCAGGGGCGCTAGGATACCGGGGATTAGGACGAGCTGCCACGATGAACAAGCGATAAGATTGAGCTACCTGGGGTGCGGCAATGCCAACACCGCTTGCTTGAGCAACGGTTGTAATTAGGTCATCAATCAGCTTTTGGATCTGTCCAGAGTGAACATTTTCGATAATTTGAGCTGGTTGGCGCAGGATGGGATTCCCCAGTTGAGTAATTGGTAGGATTTCAGTCATAGTTGGGACTGGTTTAAAAGAGCGATCGCTCTTTACAAGACAAGAATGGATAATACTATTCTGCACAAAGCCGTAGAGGTGAGGCGTGGATATTTCTCTTGAACAGCTCTGGACTCAGGTGCTGGAGCGTCTACAGCTACAACTGAGCCGTCCCACCTTTGAAACGTGGATCAAAACTGCCAGCGCCCAAGAGCTGGAAAATAACTGCTTGGTGATTTGCACACCTAACCCGTTTGCCCGGAATTGGTTGCAGAAATATTACATCAAAACAATTGCTGATGTTGTACAAGATATTCTGGGACAGCCGGTAGAAATTCACATTACGGTTGCCAAAGGAAATGAAGTCTCTAACGCTGGCGATCCCGAAATCTCCTGGTCACTACCGATAGAAACCAGTATTCCAGAAATTCTCCCTAACCAGCGCCCCAGACCGACCGAATTAAATCCTAAATACGTTTTTTCACGCTTTGTTGTTGGTTCTAATAATCGGATGGCTCATGCAGCTTCCTTAGCTGTGGCAGAATCTCCAGGACGTGAGTTCAATCCATTGTTTTTGTGTGGGGGTGTTGGGTTAGGAAAAACTCACTTAATGCAAGCCATCGGGCATTATCGTTTAGAAATTCACCCCGACTCTAAAATATTTTATGTTTCTACTGAACAATTTACAAATGACTTAATTGCAGCGATTCGGAAAGACAGTATGCAACGGTTTCGAGAGCATTATCGAGCTGCTGATGTACTGTTAGTGGATGATATTCAATTTCTAGAAGGAAAAGAATATACTCAAGAAGAGTTTTTTCATACTTTTAACACTTTACATGAAGCTGGAAAGCAAGTAGTAATTGCTTCTGACCGCCCTCCTAATCAAATTCCCCGGCTGCAAGAACGCCTTTGTTCCCGCTTTTCTATGGGTTTAATCGCTGATATCCAGCGCCCAGACTTAGAAACACGGATGGCAATTTTGCAAAAAAAGGCAGAATATGAAAATATGCGATTACCGCGAGATGTTATTGAATATATAGCGACTAACTATACTTCAAATATTCGAGAATTGGAAGGTGCTTTAATTCGCGCTGTGGCTTATATTTCAATTTCTGGTTTACAGATGACTGTCGAGAATATTGCCCCAGTTTTGAATCCGCCTGCGGAAAAAGTAGCGGTTTCTCCAGAGGCGGTAATGATAGCGATCGCAGAGACCTTTGATGTTCCCATTGAAGATTTAAAAAGTAATTCTCGCCGCCGAGAAATTAGCTGGGCGCGACAAATGGGTATGTATTTAATGCGGCATCACACGGATCTGAGTTTACCCAGAATTGGTGAGGAATTTGGGGGTAAAGATCACACCACAGTCATGTATAGCTGCGAGAAAATTACTCAATTGAAAGATAGCGATCCCGATGTGGCTAGAATATTACGCCAACTCAGCGATCGCATCAATATGTTGTGCAGAAGCCAAAATAAATCCTAAGACTTCTCTGACAGCCAGCCAGTACCCGTGATTTCAGTTTTCTGAAACTAATTGTAAAGAATAATTAAGCTCTGGAAGGTTGTGGAAAACTCCTGCTTTTCTGTGGAAAAGCTTGTGGTAAAACCGTGAAAAACTTTGTACTTTCAGTGGAAAACAATGACAAGTATAAATACCTTGTGGAAAACTGGCTCTTTTTTCCACAAGGTTTCCACAATTCCTGAAGCTCTAAAACACATATGGGAAATTCATTTGACAGGTTTTTCCACATTTTCCACAGCCCTTACTACGATTCTTTTAAAATTAATTAAAACAGTAGTGGCAAGGGTGCTAGGATCATCCATCTGTGCCAAAAGTACCGCCCTATGAGCGTCGGTTGGCTGAACAACTCCAAGGTTGAACTTCTATGAAACTGGTTTGCACCCAAAACGATCTCAGTACCAACCTTTCTCTGGTCAGCCGAGCAGTGCCATCGCGCCCGACACATCCTGTCCTCGCAAATGTCAAGCTGGAAGCAAACAAAAAAACTCAGCAAGTCAGTTTGACGGCATTCGATCTCAGCCTTGGCATTCAGACCAGCTTTCCAGCACAAGTGGAAGAGGAAGGGCTTCTCACGTTACCCGCTAAACTGCTCAACGATATTGTTTCCCGTCTAGCAGAGGGAGAAATTACTTTAGAGGATAAAGGAGAGGAAGGAACGAGCGAAGGAATTATTGTCATGCTAACTTCTGCCTCTGGGCGTTATAAAGTCCGGGGTATGGGAGCAGAAGAATTTCCAGAACTGCCAGTAATAGAAAATGGCGAAGCGGCTCAATTGCCTGCTGCCGCTTTAATTGATGGTTTGCGGGGTTCCTTATTTGCCACCAGTCCTGACGAAACTAAGCAGGTTCTCACGGGCATTCATTTAACAGTCAAGCCAGAATACTTAGAATTTGCTGCGACAGATGGTCATCGTTTATCGGTTGTCGAAACGACTAACCAAAGTCAAACGGATGAAGAAGTCTCTGAGGCGATGAGTCAGATAGCTCCGTTAGAAGTCACGATTCCGGCACGGGCACTGCGCGAACTAGAACGAATTTTAGGAATGCGCCAGTCGGCGGAAGCGAACCGACAGGTCAGCGAAGCTATCGCTCTCCATCTTGACCAAGGGCAGGTCGTATTTGAGTTGCTCGATCAACGTTTGACTAGCCGCACCCTAGAAGGGCAATATCCCGCCTATCGTCAGTTGATTCCGCAACAATTTGAGCGGCAGGTGACAATCGATCGGCGTCAGTTGCTCAATGCATTAGAACGAATTGCTGTGCTAGCTGACCAAAAAAATAATATTGTTAAATTCACGATAGACAGCACCAACCAGCAGATTGCCTTATCAGTGGAAGCACAGGATGTCGGTAGCGGACGCGAATCTCTACCTGCACAGATATCGGGAAAGGATCTAGAGATTGCCTTCAACATTACCTATCTCAGAGATGGATTGAAGGCGCTGCAATCCTCCGAGATTCAAATGCAGATGAATACAGGAAATAGTCCGGTGATTCTGACACCCCTGGGAGGTCTAAAAATGACTTACTTGGTGATGCCGGTGCAGATTCGCGCTTAACGAATTGTTAAGAGATAGCGACCTCGACCGCGCGGATTTGAAGCGGTGGCGATCGCTCGATAAACGCCTGTTCGGGGTAAAGTCACACTCATCTGAGAATTGGGATTGCTGCGGCTGATGTTATCATTCTCAGCAATCTTCCGACCATTTTGATCGACCAAAATCAGGTAGGTATCAAAATCAGGACTGGCAAGTGCGATTGTCAGAGGCTGACCGGCACGACCTTGAAAGGAATATTCCTGAAACAAACTGCCATCAGAAAGCACCTTGGCACCCCGACCTAGAATACCCGCTTGCCGCATCAGCAAACGATTTTGGGAAGTTTGATAGCGATCGCTCCCAGCAGTTGCCATTGCTCGAAGACGGTAAGCACCCGCTTGTCTTCCCTCAGAGGAATTGGCAATGATTAGATAAGTGCCACTTGCAGGCAATGTCGCCACAAGGCTGGCGTTTCCCCTACCGCCCCTGTCATCGTCTTGGGCAACTTCATTACCATTGGGACCAAGCAGAATTAAGTAGGAGTCAATCTGCTGACTAGCCATATCAATTCTGACTCGCTGACCGGCTCTCCCCTGAAAGGTGTAAAGGTCAAAATAGCTGTTATCTGCTCGTAGAACATTATCACCACTGCTAAGGGTGGCGTTAATCACCGCACCATTCAAAGCAATGGGCTGAGGTGGTTGTCTTCTACCAGGAATGGGTTGTTGCCGTTGAGCAGTTGTCGGGGCGCGTCCTTGGCGTACCGCTGTCAAGAACGGCTGCACCTGGTCTATAGAAATCGCAAATCCAATGCCAATGTTTCCCGCAGCCTGACCGCTGGTAAAAATGGCAGTATTGACGCCAATCAATTCTCCCTGGCTATTGAGAAGAGGGCCACCAGAATTGCCTGGGTTGATGGCTGCATCGGTTTGGATTAAACCGCGCTGTTGGTCAATCCGACTAACAATGCCAACAGTGAAGGTTCCCTGAAATTGACCGAAAGGGTTCCCAATCGCAAACGCCCGCTGACCGACTTGTACGGAGTTTAGAGGAGCGATCGCTACGACGGGCAAGTTGTTCTGTCCGCGAATTTTCAGAACTGCTAAGTCTAGATTATTGTTAGCAAAAGCAATAATATCGGCTGGCAGTTTTCGACCATCTGAGAGAATAACAGTGACAGTTTGGCGACCGTTTGCCACCACATGAGCATTGGTCAACACCAGACCGTCTCGGCTAATGATGCTACCGCTGCCACTGCCGTTCCCAGCCTGGATGGATACTACCCCTGGACTGGCACGTTTATAAACCTGAATATTTGTCTGTTCTTCAGCGTCTTGGGCAACAGCGATATTTGAATGTTGCCAGTTAAAGGGAGTGATGGCGTCGATCGCATTAGCACCAATGGCAGCGGCGGCTGCGATGATGCCGGAAGTGGCAATACGCAGAACTTTGGTACTCATTATGTTAAATTTTTTAAGTTTTTTTGACTGTTCTAGCATATTTAGCAGCGATCGCTCTTAAGCGAAGCCCTTTCTATAGAAGAAGCTGATGCCGCGCTCATGCAGGTCGCCAATTTCATGGATCTTCTACTGTTGTAAAGAGCCAGAATTTGTTGTAGAAGTTCCTCTTTCTACAGTTGCAATATGCCATTGCCCTAACTGGCTAGTTTCAAACGCGACGTAGCGACCATCACCGGAAATAGTCGGATGGCGTACCGAGCCTCGGATGCTACTGGTGAGCAATTCGGAGCGTTGAGTTTGACGGTCATAGACAAAGATATCCGTCTTGCCTCGCTCGCTAGAAACATAAGCAATAAACCGACCATCCGCACTCAAAGCGGGTTGATCCTGTCTGGAGTCGCGACGATTAATATTGGGGAGATCGACGAGACGGCGTTGTTGCAAGTCGTAGAGGAAAATGTCTCGATTATTATTGCGGTCAGAAGCAAAGGCGAGATAGCGACCGTCACTGCTGTAGGCAGGATATTCGTCAGGCGTCTGGCTATTGATACCGCCAGTCAGTATTTGCGGCGGGTTGAAGAGCTGGGTATCAAGACAACCAGTTATCCCCATTGCGAATAAAATCGTTAGCCAGCGCCAGTTAATTAGCCATTTCATATTACTTGCGCCTGCGAAGCGCGACTACACGAACCAAGCCCACCTGCACAGGCTACAAATATTACCTGATTTGCCAAGCTGCGGATCAGGAGCAGCCGGTATTTACTGTTCCCACAATTCATTCCCCACGACTCAGCACTTTTATCCTCAGGGAGGTGCTGGAAAATTCAGCGGTTGTCCAGAGCGGTCGATAACTACAATATCCCACTGACCATTTTCACTAGATTCAAAGGCGATCGTACTGCCATCAGCGCTAATCGTTGGATTTCGCACTTCTGCTTGCACGTTTTCCGCGAGATTCCTTAACTGGCGAGTTTCGCGGTCATAGAGGTAGATTCCCGACCGACCCTGACGACTTGCCGCAAAGACAATGTAACGACCATCAGCGGAAACAGCAGGGTGAGAAGCGATCGCAT
The DNA here is from genome assembly GCF_014698845.1 of Coleofasciculus sp. FACHB-1120. Lineage (NCBI taxonomy): Bacteria > Bacillati > Cyanobacteriota > Cyanophyceae > Coleofasciculales > Coleofasciculaceae > Coleofasciculus > Coleofasciculus sp. FACHB-1120. The sequence goes on from NZ_JACJTV010000020.1 coordinate 6,731, forward strand.
CTAGGGAGTTTAATCCAGGCAAATCAATTAAACGCCGATCCACCGTGTCGAAAAGATAAACATCCTGGCTGCTGCGCCGGTCAGAAATCAGGACAATATACCGACTGGCGATTTGAGGATTGATGTCAGAAGCTGGGCTATTTAAACTTCGTCCTCCTGAATCAAAGGGAAAACTCACGAGACGACCTGAGCCAGTACAACTACTCAATAAACTGGCTAAGGCAACAAATACAGATAGAAAAAGGTTACGTTTCACGCTCAGGGAGAGGCAGATGGGCTGCCATCGGGGATATCTAACTCAATATTAGGCCCCCGGTCTATCACCTCTATGTCCCACTGACCGCGGCTGGCACTTTCAAAGGCAATATAGCGACCATCTGGGCTAATACTAGGATTTCGCACCCAACTTCGATAGCCCATTGTGAGAATTTGCGAGGATTTGGTACTGCGGTCGTAAAGTTCCACTTCCGGGCGTCCTTGGTCGCTGGCAATGTAGACAATGTAACGACCATTCTGGCTGAGACTGGGATTTTCTGCGATCGCGTCTTGTCGATTCAAACGTGGTACATCTACAAACTGCCGCTGTTGCAAGTCGTACAGCCAAATCTGTCGGCTGCCATTGCGGTTAGAAACAAAAGCAAGCAACCGACCATTACCACTCAAAGCCGGTTGCTCATCTGTATAACGACTGTTGAGGGCAACTGGCCCGCTTGAGCGATTGACTGGGGTACAGGCGACGACTAACCCAGCCATGCTAAACCAGATTCCCCACTTGACCCAGGTATGGATTCCCAGATCGCACGTCAATCTTTTCACGTCAAAGTTGCATTGTTGCTTGCAAAAGTAATCCGACCCCATGAACCAGATGTGTCTGATAAAAAGCGGGGCGAACACGAAGGCATTGCCCTTACCAGACTCATTCTTGGTCAAAATTACTGGAGTTGCCCCCTTCGTCTTCCGGGAAGTCTATGGGTTTGTAGTCTACATAGTCGGTTGGGGTTGCATCTATATCCTCCCGGCTCTCTCGAGTGGGCGATCGCTCCGACGATTCTCCTCTAGGCGGACGACTTCTTCTTGGCTTGGCAGCAGTCTCTGGATCTCGGCTGGGTGGACGAGGCGAGCTGGGACGGTTACTGCGAGACGGTTTTTCCTCCCATGTGTCCGAGACTTCCCAATCGTCAATTTGTTCAGTTGGGCGAGTTTCTGTGGGACGAGGACGACGCTTGCGAGGACGGTCTCCTTGGGTCAGCCTTTCAGAAGTACTAGAAGGACTATTACTCCGGCTGGATGGACGGCGACGCGGTTCATCCTCGTAAGTTTCTACCGTCCGGCTATTGCGAGATTCTTGAGTTCCTCGAATCCGGCGTCTCGGCGGTTCCTCATCCATCGGTTCGAGTTGATCCAACTCGGCTCGATACACGCGGCTTACAGGGCGATCGTCATCCACAATTTGCGTATTCCGCTTTGCTACCTCCGTCGCCACTCCACGCATCCGAATACTTTCAAATGCAAAAAAGATTGCAGAGCCGGTCAATAGAAACTGACCGAATTGCAAAATCGGATCGAGTCGCCACCCCTGAAATAAAAGAATGAAGCCGCACAAGAGACCAACCGCTGCAAAAAAGATATCGTGGTCTCGCGCTAGCTCTGGACGCACGGTACGTAAAAAGTACAGTGCTGCCCCTGCCACTGCCAGAAAAATACCCAGAAGACTGGCTGAGTTAAGCCCGAAGTTTACCATTGCTGTTTTCCCAAGACAAATCTATGTTAACGAGTTAACCGCAGAAATTGGTACGTAAGTTGGGAATTTTAATTCTAAGTATCCTGGGTCAGCAGGAGAACGAGCGGGTAGAAACTGGATTACTGCGATTTGCATCAGCTTTTTTCCCTCTAACATATAAAACCTCAGTTTTTTAGATTGAGTAACTAACTTAATAATTACTCTCTCGATAAACTGAGGTTTCCGGCTGTTCCGAAAATCTAGGAACGTTGGATTTTATCCTTCTGACTAATAAAGATCAGCGCCACTGTGGCTGGGATGACCACAATTACAGCACCCCAGAGCAGACTATAGAGAAAATTCGCTAATGAAGGGGTCATTTTTTTTCGCTCTCTTTGACAACGATTTCTTTTGATCAATTTTAACGATATGTTATGAACTTGAGAAGTCCATTCGTCGCTTCATTTTGTTCCTAGGTCTCTTTATACCCCTGTAGCAGTCTGACTGAATAGGATTCAGCGCCACGCTGCGTTAGAATAATGAGAGATTCGGTTACAAAACTTTAACATTTTTGTGCCTTGCCGCGACAGTTTCATGACAACTACGCCACACGGCTAAAGTTTTGACGCTTAGAAATTTCTTGATTGAGAACTAATGGACGCTGTTTCGCTTGCTAGCTGGATTCTCGGCCCGCTTGTGGGCTTGATGACTTTGTTGTTTATCTTTCGGATTGTCCTTACCTGGTATCCCCAGATAAATTTAAATCGCCTTCCCTTTAACTTGATTGCTTGGCCTACCGAACCCTTTTTAGTGCCGTTGCGGAAAATTGTGCCCCCCATTGGTGGCGTGGACATTACCCCAATCATTTGGGTGGGGATCTTTAGCCTACTGCGCGAGATTCTCTTAGGTCAGCAAGGACTGCTCACAATATTTGCCCATACCCACTAAGGCATTTTGCAGGCTAGGAGGAGCGGGTAGCGGAGAATTACCGATTACCCACTCCTTATTTATTTCTGCGACTGCATTAACTGTTCAACAAAATTGGTATAAACCTCGCCTTGTAAAAACTCTGGTGTCTCCATAATTTTTTGATGGAAGCCAATAGTTGTAGGCAACCCCGTGATAGCGCACTCCCGCAGCGCCCGTTTCATCCGTTTAATTGCGGTAGGGCGATCGCTACCCCAGACAATTAATTTGCCAATCAGGGAGTCGTAGTAAGCGGGAATTTCATAATCCGTGTACACATGGGAATCCATGCGAACCCCAAAGCCACCAGGAGGAAGATAGCCGCTGATCCGCCCTGGATGAGGGCGGAAGTTGTGGTCGGGGTCTTCAGCATTGATTCGGCATTCAATCGCATGACCTCGGAGAACGATTTGATCTTGAGTCAGCGACAATTTCTCACCTTGAGCAATGCGGATTTGCTCGGCAATCAAGTCTAACCCGGTGATCATTTCTGTCACCGGGTGTTCGACTTGAATCCGAGTGTTCATTTCCATGAAGTAAAATTCCCCAGAAGGTGCAAGCAGAAACTCCACCGTCCCGGCACCCGTGTAGTTGATAGACTTAGCAGCCATGACAGCGGCAGTGCCCATTTTTTGGCGCAGTTCTGAACTGAGGACTGGACTAGGAGCTTCTTCCAGTAACTTTTGATGACGCCGTTGGATAGAGCAATCGCGTTCCCCTAGATGAATTACGTTGCCGTAGTTATCGGCTAAGATTTGAAATTCGATGTGGCGAGGACGCTCAATAAATTTTTCTAGATAGACACCTGGATTGCCAAATGCAGCTTCGGCTTCTCCCTGTGCAGCTTGGAAGAGCTTGACGAGTTCGCTTTCTTCCCGTACCAAACGCATTCCTCGACCTCCACCTCCGGCGGTGGCTTTAATCATAACGGGATAGCCGATTTCATCCGCGATTGCCAATGCTTCCCGATCGGACATTAATATTCCATCACTTCCCGGCACCGTAGGCACACCCGCCCGTTGCATCGTTTCTTTAGCAGTAGATTTGTCTCCCATTGCCCGAATCGCTTCCGGCGTCGGACCAATGAAAGAAATCTGGTGAGCCGCGCAAATTTCCGCAAATCGGGCATTTTCTGCTAAAAAACCATAGCCTGGATGAATAGCGATCGCGTTGCGTGTCAAAGCTGCCGCAATAATATTGGGAATATTCAGATAACTTTTGATACTAGGCGGTTCACCAATGCAAACGGCTTCGTCAGCCAGTTGCACATGAAGGGCGTGTCGATCGATCGTCGAGTGAACTGCAACAGTCGCAATCCCCATTTCTTCACAGGTACGGAGAATGCGGAGAGCAATTTCCCCTCGGTTAGCAATTAAAATCTTTGAAAAACGCATCTTCTAGTTTTTAGAGAAATGGGGTAGCGCAAGGAACAATCATTATTATTTCAGGATGTTGCCTTCAGTATCAGTACAATATATAGATCGCATCACCTTGCATCAGAACAGTTATCGATGCTGATTGAAAGTCTTATTTCCTCAAAATAGAACGAAATCGTCCTAAAAGATGCTACGATAGGTATATATGCAAGCGGATGTGGCGGAATTGGTATACGCGCACGTTTGAGGGGCGTGTGGCTTTGCCTTGCGAGTTCGAGTCTCGCCATCCGCATTAATTCTAATTTCAGTTCTCAGTGCTGTAAGCGAATCAGTGCTTAGTACGCACTAACTTCTGGAATTGCACAAAAACTTAACTTACCACTCAATTTTTTTTGCAGGAATTCGGTTTCCGGCAAGAAATTGTTTATGATTTTATATAAGACAATGAAGTTTTGTAAAGAGCTTTGACTTCAACTGTTATACCTACAAACAGCGTTACCCTACCAAGAGCTTGGTATGCTCTCAGTCCACTTTGGCAGGGAGACGAAGAAGTGGTGCAGCAAGGACTGCCTCACACACAGCTAGCGCCAGCATGGCAGATGCTTTTGCTGGGAGATGGCTCCCCGACTCGTCACTTGCAACTTTTGACGGGTGAACCAACGGAAGTAGATGTGATTGATATGTCGCCTGTAGGCATGGATGCTGATTCAGCACCCAATCAAATCCAGGCTGTACCAGGTCCCAGGTTGCGACGACAGGTATGGCTGCGTACCACCTCCGGTCAGCGGCTGGCTTACGCGACTTCCTGGTGGGAAGCCAGCCATGTAGATGAGTATTTACAAAATCGTTCTTTGCCAATTTGGGCAAGTTTGGCTCGCCTGCGTACCGAGTTGTATCGGGATGTACAGGGAATTTACTATGGTCAGTCGGATGCTTTAGCATCTGCCTTTGGACAAACTGGGCCATTCTGGGGGCGTCATTACCTGTTTTGGCATCATGGGCGTCCCCTGACGCTGATCTATGAAGTTTTTTCACCCTATTTAACTAACTACTTGGGTCCAATGCAGCCAGTAAATCCAAAGAAGTAAATAGAAGAGAGATTGAATTATTTTGTAGGATAGGTAGAGCCGGAGTGAAACCCATCAAACCTTTGTCAAGGTTGGGTTGAGTCCCAATCGCCCAAACTCCAAATGGCAGGATTTAATTCAGTTTTCCTACCTTATTGATACTGTCCGGCATAAATGCGCGGAGCAAGTATAAAGTGAAAAAGATTACAGGGGAAAGAAGTCTTGACTTCTTTCCCCTGTAAGTTTTTCAAATTCATTTAACTCCTGACAAAGAGTTAACAGCTAGCTGCTTTTTCCAACATCAGCTTAGAACGCTTAACTTGCTCTGGAACTGGGATGGGATAGTCGCCCGTAAAACAAGCAGAGCAAAAATTGTTGGGATCTTCGCCGGTAGTTTTTAACATTCCCTCGCGGCTGAGATAAGCTAGCGAGTCTACACCTATTTGGTCGGCAATTTCTTCGACTGACTTTGTTGCCGCAATCAACTGATCTTGGCTGTCAGTGTCAATCCCATAAAAGCAGGGATGAGTGACTGGCGGAGAGGAAATTCGCATATGAACCTCGGTGGCACCGGCATCTCGGAGGGCTTTGACAAGTTTGCGGCTAGTTGTTCCTCGGACGATGGAGTCATCAACAATGACCACTCGTTTCCCAGTCAGCACATCTTTAAGAGGATTGAGTTTCATCTTGATGCCAGACTCTCGCATTGCTTGAGTCGGCTGGATAAAAGTGCGACCGACATAGCGATTTTTAATCAATCCCTCGGCGTAAGGAATGCCGGATGCTTGGGAAAATCCAATCGCGGCGGGAATGCCGGAATCGGGTACGCCAATAATGATATCGGTATCCGCTGGAGATTCGTGAGCGAGTTGCCGTCCTAAGCGCAGCCGGTAGCTATAGAGACTTTCGTCATGCATGACGCTATCCGGGCGAGCAAAGTAAATCATTTCAAAGATGCATAGTTTCCGCTTGGGTTGTTCTGCCCAGAAGAAGGAAGCCATACCTTCTTCGGTAATCCAAACTAACTCGCCCGGTTCAACATCCCGCAGGTACTCAGCACCAATAATATCTAAGCCACAAGTTTCTGAGGCGAGAACATATCGCTGAGGGTTCGTGTTTAAAATGCCAATTACTAAGGGACGAATGCCGTTGGAGTCGCGGACACCCATCAAGCCGTCTGGCGTTCCAATTGCCAGACTAAAGGCTCCTTCACATTGCCGAAAGGCTCGAATCGCTCCTTCTAACCAGTCTTTGCCTGCGTTAATTTCTTCTGCGATCGCAAAGGCAATCATCTCAGAATCCGTCGTCGTGACTAAGTTACAGTCGCGTCGCAACAACTCTTCCCGCAGTTTCCCAGTATTGACTAAATTACCATTGTGTGTCAATGCAAGCGTTCCTAAGCGAGTCTCGACAACTGCTGGCTGAGCATTAACAACGCGGCTGGAACCCGTCGTGGAGTAACGGGTATGACCAACTGCCAAGTTCCCTGGTAGCTGATTCAAGATAGATTCGTTAAAGACTTGGGAAACCAAGCCCATCTCTTTGTGTAAATGAACCTGCTTGCCGTCAAAAGCGGCAATACCAGCAGATTCCTGACCCCGGTGCTGTAACGCATACAAACCAAAATAGGTCAGTTTGGCGACATCTTCACCTGGTGCATAAACCCCAAAAACGCCACAGGCTTCCTCTGGCTTATCAGGTCGCTGAACATTCAAGTGGTTAGACTCAGCTGGAGACTCATCACTTGCAAAGGGATGGTTGGGAATCATGTGAGAACTTGGCTCCTACTTATTGAGGCAGAGAAAAACTAACCAGGCTTAGTAATTCTTAATAATCTCATAACAAAGCGTTAATGTCGCTAGCCGAAGACATAGACCCGAAAATTCGGTCTGTCTGGGTCAGCGATTTCTGGAAGTAAAAGGGGGAAGGTTGGCTAAACGGTTAACCGGCGTTGGATAGCATTGTGATAAGCATCGCCCATTTTCTTAATGCTAACGTCAATCAAAGTTTGGCTTTGTGTCGTAAAAACCCGTAACTCACTGTCCGGTTTTCCGACACGACCCACTCTTTCCCAGCAATCTTCCAGTTGCTCCTTTAAATAGGATTCCCAAATTCCTTGGTGTTCTTGCACGACGGAAACTAAAATTCGCGCTCCTCCCTCGCCAAAAAGGATAGAATCCCAGCGTACAGAGGGTTCTGGGGGAAGTTCCCAGTGAATTTCGGCTCCTAAGTTGCTAGCGATGCAAGCTTCTGAGAGAGCGATCGCAACTCCTCCCTCAGCACAATCGTGAGCTGAGCGAATCCAACCTTGACGAATTCCCTCCCGACAAGCAGCTTGTACCCGACGTTCCAAATCAAAATCTACGGTGGGCGGTTTACCGGCGACAATGTCATGAATGACTGACAAATACTCGGAGGCACCTAACGTGACTCCCTCTGAGGAATCCAAACGTTTTCCCAATAAATAAATTAAATCTCCCTCGGCTTGCCAAGCTTGGCTGCAAACTCGCGTGATGTCAGGAATTAACCCCACCATCCCCACCACGGGCGTTGGATAAATTGGCTGGGGATTCCCGTCAGCGTCCAGGGTTTCATTGTAGAGAGACACGTTGCCGCCAGTCACCGGCGTTCCCAATTCCCGACAAGCTTCCGCGATTCCCCGACAAGCATTTGCCAGTTGCCAATAACCCACCGGCTTTTCTGGACTCCCAAAATTTAGGTTATCCGTGACTGCTAAAGGTTCGGCTCCCACACAACTAAGATTACGAGCCGCTTCTGCGACGACTGCCTTGGCTCCTTCATAAGGGTCAAGATAGACGTAACGAGCATTGCAATCGACAGTGGCAGCAACCCCTTTATGGTTGCCCTGGGTAATCGAGTAATTTGGCGAGGGTTCTAGCGGACGCACCCGCACTACTGCGGCATCTGCGCCACCTGGAACAATCACAGTATTGTTTTGCACCTGATGGTCGTACTGACGATAAACCCAACGCTTAGAGGCAATTGTGGGAGTATCTAACAAAGTCAAGAGAATCTCATTCCAGGTGAGAAAACGACTTTGAATTTCGATGCCAGCGCTGGTACAAGCCGGAAGGCGATCGCTTGTCCACTCCCAAGCTAGACGTGCATACTCTGGTGGTTCTGCCAATAATTCCCGGTGATAGATAGGCGTATTATCTGCTAAAGCCGTTGCTGGAATTTCTGCCGCTACGCCGCCTTGAAACAGAATCCGCACAATCGGCTGTTCAATGACGGTGCCTGCTACAACTGCTTGCAGACCCCAGCGATGGAAAATATCAATCAACTCCTGTTCGCGCCCCTTGTAGGCAACAAATAACATCCGTTCCTGAGATTCAGAGAGTAAATATTCATAAGGCACCATCCCCGTTTCGCGCACTGGAATTTTGTCTAAATCCAGTTCAATTCCGACACCACCTTTAGCCGCCATTTCTGACGTGGAACAGGTAATGCCCGCCGCGCCCATATCCTGCGCGGCGGCAACAGCACCTGTTTTAAACGCTTCCAGACAAGCTTCAATTAATGATTTTTCTAGAAAAGGGTCCCCCACTTGTACCGCTGGACGGTCATCCATCGACTCATCACTAAGTTCCGCACTGGCAAAACTCGCCCCGCCCATGCCATCTCGCCCAGTTGTAGAACCTACATACAGCACTGGATTGCCAATCCCTACGGCTCCAGAGGTGACAATTTCCGGAGTTTCCATCAATCCTAGTGCCATTACATTCACTAGGGGATTGCCAGAATAAGCTGGATCAAAATAAACTTCACCGCCCACAGTCGGGACTCCCACACAATTGCCGTAGTGCGAGATTCCCGATACCACACCATTGAACAATCGTCGCGTCTTGGCATCTTCCAGAGAACCAAAGCGGAGGGAGTTTAACAAGGCGATGGGACGCGCACCCATTGTAAAGATATCCCGGAGAATCCCGCCGACTCCCGTCGCAGCCCCTTGAAACGGTTCAACTGCTGAGGGGTGATTGTGAGATTCAATTTTAAATGCGAGTTGCAGTCCGTCGCCCAAGTCTACAACACCAGCATTTTCTCCTGGCCCGACGAGAATGCGATCGCCCTCAGTCGGAAACTGCTTGAGTAATGGTCGCGAGTTCTTGTAGCAGCAATGCTCCGACCACATGACGCCGAACATCCCTAACTCAGCTTTATTCGGATGACGTCCTAGCCGTTGGACAATGTCTTCGTATTCTTCTGGTTTTATACCTTCTGCGGCAATTTCTTCGGGGGTAAACGGAGCGGATGAGATTGTAGACATGGAACCCTTGCACGAACGGCACAGGGTTAATTGTATCGATATTTCCCCGCTACTTATGCGGTAAATGTGCTTGTAACTTTAACGTATATAAAATTGTGTCAATTTTAAGGAGTTTTAAAGCGCATCTAAAAAAATAGAGTAGGCATTGCCCACCCTATTTTTGACTACCGTTATTAACGCTAACTGTTAATCATCACCGGCAAAAATATAACGGTACAGTTCGCTAGGATCGGGTTCTGGACTTTCCTCGGCAAACTTCACCGCATCGTCGATGACAGCTTGGATTTTCCGGTCAATTTCCTTGAGTTCTTCTTGGTCTACCAGATTGTGTTCTACAAGATGAGCAGCCAACTTTTTGATTGGATCGCGGGCGAACCAATATTCCTTCTCATTTTTAGAACGGAGTTCGTCGGGATCAGCTAGAGAATGACCTCGGAAGCGGTAGGTTAGGGCTTCAATCAAGGTTGGTCCTTCACCCGCACGGGCACGCGCGATCGCTTCCTGGGCGACTGCACGAACTGCTAACACGTCCATGCCATCAACTTCAACACCTGCCATGCCAAATGCATGAGCTTTCTTAAAAATCTCTGGTACAGAAGTTGCCCGTTCGTGCGCCATACCAATTGCCCATTTGTTGTTTTCCACCACATACAAAATCGGCAGTTTCCACAGCGCCGCCATGTTCAAGCATTCAAAAAATTGACCGTTATTCGCCGCACCGTCACCAAAAAAACAGGCAGTTACTTGATCGGAACCGGCATCTCCCAAAGCTTCGCGGCGGTATTTACTGGCAAAAGCCGCACCCGTAGCAACAGGAATCCCTTCAGCCACAAATGCATAACCTCCCAGCAGTTTATGCTCAGAGGAGAACATATGCATCGAGCCGCCGCGCCCCTTACTACAGCCGGTTGCCTTACCAAATAACTCAGCCATTACCTCTTTTGCAGGCACCCCAGCACTTAGAGCATGAACATGGTCTCGGTAGGTGCTGGCAACATAATCCTCACCAGGACGCATTGCCTGGATGACGCCAGTTGACACAGCCTCTTGACCGTTATATAGGTGGACAAAACCAAACATTTTGCCCCGGTAATACATCTCGGCGCACTTATCTTCAAAAAACCGCCCCAAGACCATGTCCTCGTAAAGGATCAATCCTTCTTCTTTGGTTATTTGGGTTTGATCGGCGTGAAAGACGGGTAAAATGCGTTCCTGAACCATTGATTTAAGGGATAAACTTGACGTGATTGGTTGAACGGCGGTTTTTATCTACCAAGATAAGCTTCTACTATAGAAGCTAGGGGGTATAATTATCGCACCTATTCTATCGTTTATGTTCGCTCGTACAGATACAGATTAATTTAGTTGCCTGGGGCTGAGGAAGTAGACTGTGAGAATTCCGCTCGATTACTACCGGATTCTGGGCCTGCCGATTCAGGCTACGGCTGAGCAGTTGCAGCAAGCGTATCGCGATCGCGCTCTGCAACTTCCTCGACGCGAGTATTCGGAAATTACGATCGCCGCCCGAAAACAACTGCTAGACGAAGCTTACGCGATTCTGTGCGATCCAGAACAGCGTTCCGCTTACGACGCTACATTTCTGACAAAAACATACGACCTGGATTCAGAATCAGGAACGGCAACTCGTCAGGAGGGGAACGGTACAGCAGACGCCGACCTTGACCCTTATACGCCCAGCATCGAAATTCAAGACGAGCAATTCGTTGGGGCATTGCTGATCTTACAGGAGCTAGGAGAATACGAACTGGTGCTGAAACTGGGGCGTCCCTTCCTCAGTCGTGCCAGCACCAGTATCGAAAAGGGTCGTTTGGGGAACCCTCAGCTAGTGCAACCAGATATTGTGCTGACGCTGGCATTGGCGTGTCTGGAACTAGGTCGAGAGCAATGGCAGCAAGGTCAATATGAAAATGCCGCCACCTCCCTAGAGACGGGTCAAGAATTACTGTTGCGAGAAGGGATTTTTGCCAGCTTGCGGGGTGAAATTCAGGCGGATCTTTACAAGCTTCGCCCGTACCGCATTTTGGAATTACTCGCCAGTAGTGAAGACAAAGTAACCGAACGCCGCAAAGGATTGCAGCATTTGCAAGAAATGTTGCAAGAACGCGGCGGCATCGATGGCACCGGAGACGATCAATCTGGGCTGAACATTGATGACTTTCTCCGCTTCATTCAACAGCTGCGTAGCTACTTGACCTCCACTGAACAGCAGAACCTCTTTGAAGCCGAAGCGCGTCGCCCATCGGCAGTGGCTACCTATTTAGCGGTTTATGCTTTACTAGGTCGGGGGTTTGCCCAACGACAGCCGGGTCTGATTAGACAAGCCAAGCAAATGCTGATGCGCTTAGGCAAACGTCAGGATGTGCATTTAGAACAGGCGGTGTGCGCCCTCCTCCTGGGTCAGACGGAAGAAGCCAGCCGCGCCTTGGAACTCAGCCAGGAGTACGAACCGCTAGCCTTCATTCGGGAACATTCTCAGGGTGCCCCAGACTTGTTACCTGGCTTATGTTTATACGGGGAGCGTTGGTTGCAAGCAGAAGTGTTTCCCCACTTCCGAGATTTAGCATCGGTGCGAGCTTCATTGAAGGATTACTTTGCCGATGACCAGGTGCAGGCTTACTTAGAAGAATTGCCAGTAGAGGAAGATACAACCAATGAGTGGGCAGTATTGCCGACTCAACAAGTATCTTATGCTGCGGCTCCCGTCTCGCGAGGGACAACTGACTCCCCAGGATTTCGCAGACCGGAGAGTGTGGTATCTCGCTCCAGTGCGCGGAACGGCAGTGGAGAGAATGGGGGCAGGATAAGCGATACGGCATCAAGCAACGCGCCTTTGCGTCCCAACGCTGAAGAAAGTTCCTCGCGCGATCGCCTTCAACAATTAGTGGAACAGCAATCTGATGCAGCTCATCGAACGGCGACGATGACCGCTACAATCGATCGCCCGCAAACAGGGGGAGGATCGAATTTACCGGCGGCAGAACGAGTTTCTCGGTCTCCAGAACCAGAAGGCAACGATCCGGGCTTGGCTGGGGATTCTGCCTCGAAGCGTCAGCGCCGTCGAGGGAATTTACCGGAACAAAATGAACAACCACGGGCAACGATCGCTAGTCGGTTGCGGAGACCAGATTCTGTGTCCAAGGCATCCCCCACCGGGGGAGATGTATCAGCTCGTCGTTCAGGCGGTCGTCTTCAACGTTCTGCGACTTCCTTGCGCTCGGCAAAAACCGGGAGGCTTATTTTACTCGGACTTGCCGGAATTCTCGGTTTGGGAATCTTTCTAATGCTAGCGACCGCTGCTTTCAGTTGGCTCCAGAGAAGTTTCTCTGGCCCACTCTTAGAAGGAGAGCAACCGATGGTACAGCTAGCTGTGCCTCCGGTACCCATTCCCGAACCAGGCACTAAATTATTGAGTCCGTCTGGCCCTCTAACCCAGGAAACAGCCCGACAATTGGTTCAGATTTGGCTTGCCAGTAAAGCAGATGCCTTGGGTGAAGAGCATACCGTTGAAAAGTTACAGCAAATCCTTGCCGATCCCGCTTTATCTCGTTGGCAGAAACGTGCTCAAAGCACCAAGGACAGTAACTCGTACTGGAAGTACAGGCACAAAGTCGAGGTAAAATCTGTTGAAACGAGCGATCGCAATCCCGATCGAGCCAAAGTGGATGCACAGGTGAATGAAGCCGCAGACTTCTATAAAGCAGGTAAGCTCAATCAAGCTTCTTCTTATGATGAAAGCCTGCGCGTGCGCTATGAACTGGTACGCAAGGATGGTCAGTGGCTGATCCAAGACATGAAGGTTCTGAGGTAGTCATTGGGAATTAGTCATAAGTCGGCTCGTCATCAGGCGACCGATTGTTAACGCTTGACCCGTGGCTGATGACCAGTGGCTAATAACGAATGACCGAAACCTTATTTCATGCCTATACGCCCATCATCCTGTGGACGGCACTCGGTTTTATACTCTTTAGATTTATCCCCAATTCCTTACCCAGATTGCTGGGTCGCGGTCTTTATTGGGTTGGGGTGCCGCTACAAATTCTGACGCTGGCTCGTCAGGCAAACTTATCGGAAAATGCTGGAGTGGTTCCGCTGCTTGCCATAGGAGCTTTGGCGGTCGGTTTGACCTTTGCATGGCTAAGTTTGCAGGTCTGGAAACGGTTCAGCCGTGAAAATGGAGAAAGTAAAAAGTCTTCTGTCCTGCCTTTCTTAGACCGACCTCACTGTGGGAGTTTCATCCTGTCTGCCATGCTGGGCAATACAGGTTTTGTGGGGTTAGCGATCGCTCCTTCTTTGATAAACGCGCAAGCTGTCGGTCTAGCCGTCTTCTACAGCGTCACGAATAACATTATTGGCACCTATGGAATTGGCGTCTTTATCGCCAGCTACTTTGGGCGACCTGCAAAGCGAAATCATTGGTGGATTCAACTTCGAGATATCTTGACCGTTCCTTCCCTGTGGACATTTAGTTTCGGATACTTCACCCGCTCAGTTGAACTGCCTACTTTTGTGGAATCAGGACTGCAAGCTTCTGTAGAGTTTGTCATTGCTAGCTCCTTTGTGCTGATGGGGATACGGCTTGCTCAGCTGCAAGGATGGAAGAGTTTTCAGGTTGCCTTGCTCCCTGCCCTGGTGAAAGTTGTGGTGATGCCGGGACTGGTGGGCATTGCAGCTACCCTAATCGGTTTATCGGGCGATGCCCGCTTGGCAATGGTTCTCATGGCAGGTGTGCCCACTGCCTTTGCGAGTTTGATCCTGGCAGAGGAGTACGATCTCGACCCAGATTTAGCCGCCAGCAGTATTGTCGTGAGTATCGGACTGCTGCTGTTGATGATTCCGGTTTGGCTGTTTGTATATGGTTAATCTGAAAACGTCAATACAGGAGTTCTCATTTCTGCCTGATTAATCTAGCTTTCTTGCCGATTAGGAAAAGTTGAGCCTCTGAAGAAAGCGTTCCCAAGGCAGGAGAGCTTAAGAATGAGGCCAATCTCTTTTTGCCTCTAATGATTGGGAAGGTCTCTTTTCCTCTAATGATTAGCGCAAGGAGATATTTCAACGATTGCGCCAAAAGACGATTGCCTCAAAAAAGTGAATGAGTTTCGCTCTTTTTGTCAGGATTCCCTGACATTGTAGATTTGCGTGGGAACGCTTCCAACAAGTTGACACATTACGGCGATCCCAATCCGTTCGCGAATGTCAAGATCCCCTGACATTTCGATCCCCAAGTCCCTTATAACTTCGTAGATATACCTATAATCGGCTGAAACACCCCTTGACCTAAGCCGGTATTTTTCTGCAACATGAAATTAACAAAGCGATCCCGCGATCCCAAAGAAATGCTGTAATCAGCAAATTTCTAAAATCCTGGGCGCTCAGTTAGATTCTCAATCCAGCCAAGCAAGCCAGTCAGTCTTCTCGACGGCGCAAAAACAGCCCCTATTAGAGAGTGACACCAGCTCATTCAAGACTGGATCTAACTATTGAGATGTTACGGATTTCAGCAAGGGGATAACATGGCACAACTTTCCGAAGTTAAAGAGATGCGAGATAGCATTTTGTGCTGCTTTGCTATTCAGTCTCTAGAGAAATAACCTAACTGCCGCCCAAACTACCGGAGACTATTTGTTATGGCAAAAGAACGCCCACCATTGGAAGAGATGACATTAAGGCAACTCCGTAAAGTTGCCAGTGAATGCAGCATCTCTCGATACAGCAGAATGCGTAAAGAGCAACTGCTAACAGCAATTAAAGAAGTCCAACGCACCAAGATTTCTCTCGGTTCAACTCGCATAGTGGAGGCGCAAGAAGAAGTGGAAGCAGCAAAATTTGAACTGGGTCAGGAAGATCGCACAGGTGGAACCCTTGCATCCGTAGACGAAGGTCTAGGGGATCTTCCGGGTGGCTACGGTGAAAGCCGGGTTGTCCTGATGCCTCGCGACCCGCAATGGGCATATACCTACTGGGATATCCCCAACGATCATAAAGAAGATTTGCGCCGTCAGGGAGGACAACAACTAGCGCTGCGACTCTACGATGTCACCGACGTAAATCTAGAATATCAAAGCCCTCACAGCATTCAAGAATATCCTTGCGATGAGCTAGCGCGGGAATGGTATTTGCCGATGCCCGTGAGCGATCGCGACTATGCTGTAGACATCGGCTACCGCTGTGCTGATGGTCGCTGGCTTGTCTTAGCTCGTTCCGCTCCCGTCCGCGTTCCTCCCGTCTATCCTTCAGATTGGATTGAAGACCAATTCATCACCGTTTCTTGGGAAGAAGACCTGCGCGGCAAGACTTTCCTCGAACTGGTTCCCCCTGCTAAGAAAATGGCAATGGCTGGCTACGGTAGTAGTGTAACAACAGGTGGCAACCCCATTTACGACGAAATCTTTGGCATGGCTCAGACTGTCGAAGCTCAACGGGTAGCCGGTTCATTGTTTGGTTCCATGCAGCAAGTACCTGGTTCGATGCAGTCAGCGTCCCTTGCCGACCAAGCTCTGAGTTCCTACGTCTTCCCTTCTGGCGTTGGAATGTGGGCAGTTCCTACCACATCTGGTCTTACCATGTCTGGTGCGGGAATGTCCGGTGCTGGCTTCTCAGGTTCCGGCATCCCGATGCGTCCTCGCCAGTTCTGGTTGGTTGCTGATGCTGAACTCATTGTTTACGGTGCTACCGAGCCAGATGCTACAGTCACAATTGGCGGTCGTCCGATCAAGCTGAATTCAGATGGCACCTTCCGCTTCCAGATGTCCTTCCAGGATGGTCTGATTGACTACCCGATTATGGCGGTAGCGGTTGATGGCGAGCAAACCCGCTCAATTCACATGAAGTTTAACCGCGAAACTCCATCGCGCAATACCAACACTAAACAAGAAGCCGTCGAGGAATGGCTCTCTTAAAAAAAGAAGCATGAGGCATGAATGAATTCCTCCTTCTGTCCTCAATCTTCTGTCTTTTGAAGTTTCCCCCGGCATTAGCTGGGGGTTTATTATTTGAAAACTATGAAACCTGAAGACATTACCAAAACCCTTACAGAACTCTTTACTGCCGCAGCGATTGAAGCAACTGCCCCCGGCTTGTGGCAAGTAGAAACGACTCAGATGAGGCTGCTAGTGCTACTTTCCGATGACGGTTCTTGGCTGCGAGTTCTCTTACCGATTGCACCCGCTCAAGAAGCGCAACCGTTTGTAGAACAGCTGCTAGAAGCCAACTTTGATGACACTCAGGAGACTCGTTACGCCCTGAATCAAGGGGTACTATGGGGCGTGTTTCAGCACAACCTTGAGACTTTAAATGTAGAGGATTTTTCAGGAGCGATCGCGCGACTCATTTCTCTGCATCAGACAGGTTTATCTGACTGCTTTAATCAGCTCGTTGAAAGTCGAATTAGTCAAATTATCCTGGCTGCCAAGCAGCAAGGACAATCCCTAGAAGCAACACTTCAAACCCTCGATCGATTCTACGAAGAAGGTCTCATGGGCGATCTGGATCTGCCTCCAGAGGCTCGTGAAGAAGTGCTGGCAGCATGGCGGCGTCAGTTAGAACGCCTTTGGACTGAAATCGAACCGTAGCTTCTTGTCATTCTCTAAGTCTCATGGACATTATTCAAATCCTCAAAGACGACTACCAAAGATTTCCAGAAAATCAAACCTACAGCATCTATGCAGAAGATGTCTTTTTCAAAGATCCGTTGAACAAATTTAATGGTCTTGAGCGTTACAAACTCATGATTGGCTTTATTAAAACCTGGTTTATGAACGTCAAGATGGATTTACATGACATTCGCCAATCAGGAGACACAATTCAACTTGAGTGGACTTTGAGCTGGAATACCCCGTTGCCGTGGAAGCCTCGGATCGCCATCCCCGGCTGGAGTGAGTTACGACTCAACACTGACGGAATGATTGCTTCTCATATCGATTACTGGAAATGTTCGCGTTTCAATGTGTTGAAGCAACATTTGTTACCCTTAAAATAGAGAAAAAATAATAAGTAACGTAAACAATTCTCAGATAGGAAAAAAGCATTCATGCGCGTAATTTTGATGACCGGCAAGGGTGGCGTTGGCAAAACTTCTGTCGCCGCCGCCACTGGCTTGCGTTGTGCCGAACTCGGCTACAAAACCCTCGTTTTAAGTACCGATCCCGCTCACTCTCTCGCCGACAGTTTTGACTTGGAACTGGGGCACGATCCGCGACTGGTTCGCCCAAACTTGTGGGGGGCTGAATTAGACGCTTTGATGGAATTGGAAGGCAATTGGGGCGCAGTTAAGCGTTATATTACTCAAGTTTTGCAGGCAAGAGGCTTAGAAGGCGTACAAGCCGAAGAATTAGCAATTCTACCCGGTATGGATGAAATTTTCGGTTTGGTACGCATGAAGCGTCACTATGATGAAGGCGAGTTTGACGTTTTAATTATTGACTCAGCTCCTACTGGCACGGCTCTAAGATTACTCAGCCTACCGGAAATCGGCGGTTGGTATATGAGACGTTTTTACAAGCCGTTACAGGGCATATCAGTAGCGCTCAGACCTCTAGTTGAACCGATCTTCAGACCGATTGCCGGTTTTTCCTTACCTGATAAAGAGGTAATGGACGCTCCCTTTGAATTCTATGAGCAGATTGAAGCTTTAGAAAAAGTATTGAGTGACAATACTCAAACTTCGGTGCGCCTCGTCACCAATCCCGAAAAAATGGTAATTAAAGAGTCTCTCCGCGCCCATGCTTATTTAAGTTTGTACAATGTTGCTACGGATTTAGTGGTGGCAAATCGGATTATTCCCGACCAAGTGACCGACCCTTTCTTTCAACGTTGGAAAGAAAGCCAGCAGCAATATCGGCAGGAAATTCACGAAAACTTCCATCCCTTACCAGTCAAGGAAGTTCCACTTTACTCAGAAGAAATGTGTGGGTTAGAGGCTTTAGAACGTTTAAAGGAAACGCTCTATAAAGATGAAGATCCCACTCAGGTGTATTACAAGGAAACCACGCTGAGAGTTGTGCAAGACCAAAATCAGTACAGCTTAGAACTTTACTTGCCCGGTATTGCCAAAGATAATATCCAACTAAGTAAAACCGGCGATGAATTAAATATTACAATAGGCAATCACCGCCGCAATTTGGTGTTACCGCAAGCCTTGGCAGCGCTGCAACCGGCTGGAGCAAAGATGGAGGATGATTATCTCAAAATCCGGTTTAGCACCCCGGTTCAGGTGTAGCTAGTTAATTCGGGTAAATATTAAGGCAGAATCTAGATGAGATGTGTAGGGGCGGGTTTGTGCCATGCCCCTAAAGCATAGAATTGGCGACTCACAAATCCAGGCATCTACAGATGGATTTGCCGTTTAACAAATCCATCCGTCCTAAGTGCGGATTAGCGCAAACCCAGCCAGGTAAAGAAATCCTGATGGGTGAAAAATTCCAGCACCAATAAAGCAACAAATCCTATCATTGCGAATCGCCCGTTGATTTGCTCGGCGTAGAGTGTCCAGCCAAAAGCAGGCTCTGGCTGGTTGTAATTTTCTGCGGGTATTTCTGTGGGTGATTGTTCTGGGGAAGAAGTTGTTTCGGGATTCATTGCTTTTACTTCAATCGTGATTCAATATGGGTTAAGACTCAAGGCTTTGGACAGATTCAATTAGCGATCGCACTACCTCAGCCCCAGCAGATGGCTCAAACCCTAAAGGAAACTTACCCCGAACCAACATTCTTAATCCGAGTGGCCCTAGGCTAATCATCCCCTTGATGTCTCGAAAAGAATTTCCCACAACTTGCAAACCAAACCGACGTTCATCAATCCAACCACCTTCTTTCACTAGATCAATTAATACTTTCCGGTGACGGATTGAGCGACTGGCTTGATCGTCCTTGCGGTCGAGAATTTGCTGTTTAATTTTGCCGATTTGATCCATTGGTGCCACATCCATCGGACAAACCGTATTACACATAAAACAGCGGGTGCAGCCCCAGACTCCCTTGGTGCCTTCGTTGTAATTTTCCAAACGGGATTCTATTTCATCGTCGCGAGAATCCGCGACCATTCGATAAGCCTTTGCAAGGGCGTGGGGACCTACAAAATCTGAATTGACCTCACGGGCGTTGCATTCAGAATAGCAGGCACCACACAAGATACAATTGCCTGTTTGATTGAGGCGATCGCGTTCTTCGGGTGTTTGCAAAAACTCTCGTTCCGGTACACGACTTGCGTCCGTACTCACATAGGGTTCAACGACTTCAAGATGATCCCAAAAACTCCGCATATCCACCACCAAATCTTTAATGACCGGCATATTGCCCATTGGTGCGATAGTGATTTCTGGGATGGCATCTAAGGGTCTTTGGAAGGCATCTGAAGGGGTAGCACTCGCTGCTATCTGTTGCAGCCTTTGCACTTCACTGCCAATATTTTCCTTACAAGCCAAAGCGGAACGACCGTTGATTCGCATTCCACAACTGCCGCAAATTGTGTTGCGACAATTCTTGCGAAAAGCTAAACTTCCATCCTGCTCCCACTTAATAAGATTTAGGCAATCCAGAATCGTGTTACCAGGATCGACATCCAACGTGTAAGTCTGTACTACAGGAGAGGAATTTTGCTCCTGCCGGATGACCTTAAAAAGGACTTGCATGCTTCAAAGCTCTTCATTGCTCTTAACTTCTAGTCTAAAGCTGAATTTAGGATCTGTAGATAAATCCAGCTTTGTTTGTCATGACTTGACTAGGGGGTATGGCTGATTTTTAGATACTGAAGGCTTGAAGGATAGAACAGACATCTCTCCTGCTTTCCCCTCCAAAAGATAGATTTTTAGAAGTAGATACTCTACACTTTATACTTTAAACTTTACAAAATCTCTAGTCTCTAGTCTCTAGTCGCTCCTTTAAAGGTCTGCTATCTGGTAGTAAGAACCTCAACTTTTACCAAATTACGCAATTTTGCTGAAATCTAAGAATTTGAGGGCGACCCTTGTAAATATCCTTGTGAAAGTTGAGTGACTTAACGATATATTTTTTTAGTCAGCCAAATATTGGCATAAGACGCTCTTTACTATACTGTAGATTGAAGTGTATTTTGCATATAGCGATGAGTGAAACCGCAACAGCTCCATTGACAGGGAAAGCACTGCTTCAAAAAGTAAAAGAGCTTTCACACTTACCACGGCGAGAAACAGCAAAACGCTGTGGCTATTACACCGTAACAAAGAACAACCAGACTCGCGTCAACTTAACAGACTTTTATGACGCAGTTTTAGGCGCTAAAGGTGTTCCCCTCGATCCAGAAGGAACAAAAGATGGTCGGGGTCGCGAACCAACCTATCGTGTAAGCGTACACAAAAATGGCCAAATTGTTATTGGTGCAACTTACACTGAGGCAATGGGATTAAAGCCTGGTGATGAGTTTGAAATTAAGCTGGGTTACAAGCATATTCACCTAATTCAGGTGGATGGCGGAAGTAAAACTGGAGACGATACCAGTGATGAAAGCGAAAGTGAGGTGGCGACTGCATCATAAGCGGTAATGCTTTCTGATATGGCGTTGCTTCTAACAAATTCATCGAGAAATTTGAAAGAATCAACTGCCTCTCCTTTCAAGGGAGCATCTTAGGGAAAGCAAATACACCTTTTGTAGACTAGACATAAAAGCTGCGGGGGTTCATGCTTACCCCCAGCGGTAAATAAGGCAGTTTTTTCCCAAACTTAAGGTGTTACGCTTGAGCCAATGAAAGCTGTCTTTAACAATGCCTATTTTTGATCGAGCCGATTGGTGGCTGGCATCACTTGCACAAACTCCTGCTGTGTTGAAGGCGATCGCTTTCTTCATTGTCTGGCTAGTTCTTTGGTTGCCAGTTGCGATTCCTTTTGCAGCCGTGCTGAAATGGCGACCCTTTCACCCATTGGCTGTAGAGCAAAAGCTCCCTTTATTAGCTTCGCTCTACTTAATTGCCCCTGCGATTGTATGGGGTGCCGCTTGGGTGGAGGGGGCTTTTTTTTCAGATTATGGGTTGGACTGGAAAGCATCAATATTCATTTCACTAGGACAAGGCTTCGGTTTAGGGGTGCTAAGTCTGCTAGTGGTATTTGGCATTGAAAAAGTGTTGGGCTGGATTGAGTGGCGATCTCAAGAGAATCCCCTCAATGAAGATACACAGAACCCACCGCAAAATCTGTGGTCGGTAGCCGGATCTGTCTTGCTACCAACATTACTATTGGGATTATTGATTAGTGGAATTGAAGAGTTAATTTTTCGGGGATTTCTGCTTACGGAACTCCAGCAAGATTATTCAACTTGGGTGGCGGCGGCAATTTCCAGCTTAATTTTTGCGCTGCTTCATTTAGTTTGGGAACAGCAGGAAACACTGCCTCAGCTGCCGGGATTATGGCTGATGGGAATGGTATTAGTGCTGGCTCGTATCTGTGATGATGGAAATCTCGGCTTGGCATGGGGACTTCATGCTGGATGGATTTGGGCGATCGCAAGTTTGGATACGACGAGAGTGATTCGCTACACCGGCATGGTTCCGGCTTGGGTAACTGGTTTGGGAGAAAAGCCTCTGGCGGGTGCGGCGGGAATTTTTTGTCTACTGGGAACGGGGATTTTAATCTGGCAAATTTATCTTTAAAATGATGCCTCTTTAAAATGAGCATCTTTAAAATGAACGATTTGCTGCCAGAATCGTGACGGGATTCAGCGGGGAAAACCGAGTCAACGATCCGACCGGCACAGAACGCGATAGCTGCACTTGTAACACCTGATAGTCCCATTGCTGACGCGATAACCAACCCAAAGCCTCATTCAGGTGTTCCAGCGTGGCAAGTGCCAGTACCAAGCGCCCTGAAGCAGTTAAATGGGAATTGCAGATATTGAGAATTTCCGTTAAATTGCCGCCGCTACCGCCAATAAAGATGCGGTTGGGTGCCGGGAGATTGCACAAAGCTTCTGGGGCGCTGCCATGAATCGAAATCACATTTTCTACTTGGAAGCGATCGCAGTTCTGCTGAATTAACATCGTGCCAGCAGCCGTTTTCTCAATCGCATACACGCGAGAACTAGGAAATAAACGGGCAATCTCAATCGAAACTGAGCCGGTGCCTGCCCCAATATCCCAAATAATTTGTCCTGGCTGTAGTGCTAGTTCTCCCAGTACGAGAATCCGCACTTCCCGCTTCGTCATCAAGCCAGGGCGATCGCTAAAACTCAAAAAACTCCGATCTGGGACTCCCAGCATCGGCAGCGCATCTATATCCGGTAGGGATGCGGTTTCTTTACTCCTACTCTCTGAGCCAGACGGACGTAGCAAGACAACGACATTCAAAGAAGCAAAATCTTGCTCTTGTAGAGACGCCATTAATTGTTTCCCGACACAGGGAAAAGACCGAACTCGCTCATCGGCACCACCTAAATTTTCACAAACCCAGAACTGATAAGTGCTGGGTAAATCTAAAGCGAGTAACAAACGAGCGATCGCTTCCGGCGTATTCTGGGTATCGGTTAATACAGCAATCTTCTCAATGCCCTGTTGTAGCGTTTGGGTTAACTCATCAAGCGATCGCCCGTGGGCGCTGATGACACGCGCATCCTGCCAAGGAACCTTAATCCGGTTAAAAGCCAGTTGCACCGAACTCAGATGTGGATGAAACGTTAATTCTGCTGAGGGTAGTTGAGCCACCAACAGCCGTCCTAATCCAAAAAAGAGGGGATCTCCGCTTACCAATACGACAATGCCGCCAGAACCCGCAGACAAGCGATCGCGAATTTCCTCCACTGCCTTTGCTAAATCACCCAGAATCAGACATTGGGCGGGGCAATCGGGAAAGTAGGAGAGATGGCGATCGCTCCCGATTAACAGCGTCGCCTGCTCTACAATCTCCCGCACAGCATGACTTAAACCATCTGCACCATCCAAGCCAATTCCAACAACGTGTACAAGTGTCATGAATAGCGGCTGAATGCACCGGGTAGCGGGAAGTCGCCGCTACACAGACTAGGCTTGCCTACAGAGATTGCAAATCTATTTGTCGTGACGCTAAATAGGCAGCGAATCCCTAACATTTCTCTGCCTCCCAAGCCAATAGAAGTAAAGCATTCATAATCGCGGCGGTAATGGGTGAACCGCCCTTGCGCCCCTCGATCCGAATTTGGGGTACAGGCGTCTTTTCTAGTACCGCTTTTGACTCCACTACGGAGATAAATCCAACAGGTGCGCCGATAACCAGAGCCGGTTGAATGGTTGCTGAGGGTAACTCTGCACACAACGCCAGCAGCGCCGTGGGGGCATTACCAATCGCATAAATTGCCTCTGGGAATTCCTGCCAACATTTCAGTAAGCCGGTTTCCGTGCGCGTCTTGCCGGGGAGAGCAACGCTGGCTTGTTCCACAGCGGCAATGAGGGGATTGTCAAAGGTTTGCGCCACCATTCCCGCCACTCCCTGTTTGACCATGCCAACATCTGTAACAATCGGCACACGACGGCGCAAGGCAGCGATCGCGCTTTCAATCGCCCCCTCACTAAATCGAATTAATTGGGCAAATTCAAAATCAGCGGTGCTGTGAATCGCGCGACGTACAATTGCGTACTCGGAGGTGTTAAAGCTGTGTTCGCCAATTTCTCGATCGATGAGAGCAAAACTTTGCTGGAGGATGGGATGAATGGGTAAGCTCATAAATCAGGAGTCGGCTAATAGCGATTTACACGCTATTAGCCGATTGTTTTTAAAAAGTTAAAACGGGCCAATCAGGTTCCCGATCGTACCAGGTCATATCTTCAAATTTTCGCAATTGCGCTTGGTGTGTCCAGATTTCTGGAGAATTTTCCAACCATTTGTCGTTGATTTGGGAAAGTTTTTCACACAAGCGCTCGCGGTTCAAATCCGGTGAAATATCGCCAAAATAGCCCAGCGTTACATGGGCAGTAAAACGATATTGCTGTTCAATTCCCAAAGCTATCAAACTCTGACTTTGATAGATAAACCGGCGAAACTTCAATATTCGCTCGTAAGTGCCTTCGTCCTTGGGGACTAAACAAACCGCGACTGCACGGGGCATTACCATCAATCCCAGTAACTGCCAAAGCATCGGATTACCGCCAGTGAGAGATGGCTGGGACTGCTCGAAAATTTGAGCAATGCGATCGCGCAGTTGTTCTTCAAACTCCGGATTCTCACTCGTGGCGTGCCGATAAGCACTGTCCCAAATCAAATCTGCTAAGGTTACATGAAAACTCTCAGCGGGGACTGGCACAATAAAACCAGGATCTAGCTGCTGTAGGAGTTGCTCTTGGCACGCCTTCAAGCTTTCGTAAAACGTCGCATTCTCGGATTCTTCCCCCGCAGGTGGCGTGATCACCGAATAGCCAGGGAAAGGCACGGCTTGTCTTGTCCCTGACGGGGAGGGCTTAAACTTCGGAGACTCCTGTATATGCTGTACTTGGGACTCGTAGGTTGCGGGTAGTGTTAGCCGTGCTACCCGATTTAAATAAGTGTGATAAGTCTCGTCCAATCTTAATAGCCTCGTACTTTTCAGAGATGCTTTAATGCCAATTTACCTCTACTGGGGTGAGGATGATTTTGCCCTGGAAAAAGCTGTTGACTCCCTGCGCGATCGCATTCTCGACCCCCAATGGGCTAACTTTAACTATGACAAAATTTCTCAAGCGCTACCCGATGCGGTCATCACTGCTTTAAACCAGGCGATGACACCACCCTTTGGCAGCGCCTACCGTTTGGTATGGTTGGTTGATACTACTATATGCCTGCACTGTTCGGAAGAACTACTGGCTGAACTGGAACGTACAATACCGGCGATTCCTGAGTCTTCAGTATTCTTGCTGACGACTCGCTCTAAACCCGATGGGCGTCTCCGATCTACGAAGCTGCTGCAAAACCATGCCGATATTCGAGAATTTTCTCTCATCCCACCCTGGAAAACTGAAGAACTGTTAAAAAAGGTGCGTCAGGTTGCCCAGCAAGTTGGGGTGAAACTAACCCCGGCAGCTGCCGAACTTTTAGCCCAATCTGTGGGAAATGATACCAGACAACTTTGGAACGAACTGGAAAAGTTGCAGGTTTACGCCGGTATCCCGAAGGGTCTCCCCGCCGCCCCCGATCAAGCAGGCGTATCCCAAGAGGACGCGATCGCCCTCGAAGTCGTTGCTGCTCTAGTAACATCTAATACCCAAAATAGCTTGCAGCTCGTATCGGCGATCGGAGCGGGAAATACTGCCCACGCCTGTTCGCTGGTTGCAGACTTGATCGGTCATAACGAACCCGCTTTGCGAATTGTCGCCACCTTAATCGGTCAATTTCGCACCTGGTTGTGGGTGAAACTGATGATAGAGAGCGGTGAGCGAGATGAACGAGCGATCGCTACTGCGGCAGAAATCGGCAACCCTAAACGAATTTACTTTCTCCGCCAAGAAGTCAAGGACTTCTCTGTGCATCAACTCACCTTAACCTTACCCTTACTCCTGGAATTGGAAGTCACCCTCAAGCGAGGAGCTGATCCCATTTCAACGCTACAAATGAAAGTGATAGAACTGTGCCAATTGTATCAATGAAAGCATGAATACGTAGAAGGAATTCTTTCCTCCCTACCTTTACACCTAGAGGTAGGAAGGAAAGCGCTACCCATACCGCCCAATCGTTACAGCTTTAGTAACATCCCGCTTTTTATGCGAAAGTGTGGTAAAATCCACACACTCTTAATATCCGTAGTTAGTTGTGGATTACTACTCGATCCTACTCCGTAGGGAGAAGGCTTCTGTTTTCTGAGGTACCAACACGGGATGTAAATCTATGAATGCCCATCTCTAGCTGGAACTTCTCACCCTTAAAACAGTTCAGAAAAAGTAATCCGTGTGTGTTTTGATTTTCTATTTTTTGGTCGCACTAGATCATGATGACTTTATACAGTTCACGTCGCTCTCTGAATCGAGTCTTATCTCAATGCCTGAGTGTTGGTACTCTCGCTGCTCTAAGTCTGTTGTTAGGTTTTGCACCTGGTCTATCCGAGCGCTCCCATAGCCTTGACTTTAGTTCTCAGGCATACGCTCAAACCTTCAGCACTCAGAAACTAATCAACTTCGCCAGGGCTGTTTTGGCGATGGAACCGGGTCGCCAAGCTGCCTATAACGAGATCAAAAGAATCGTGGGCAGCCCTCCAAATATTGCTTGTAGCCAGCCGAATAGCCTGCGATCGCTTCCAGGAAATGCACAAGCCATTGCCATAAATTACTGCAAACAGTCTCAAAAGATTGTGCAGAGCAACGGTCTGTCCATTGAAGAATTTAACCTAATTACGGTAGAGGCGCAAAAAAATTCGGAAGTAGCAGCACAGATAAAAAATGAAATGATCCGTCTACAAGCTCAGTAAAAAATAAACTTTTACTGACCCTGTTTGAATTGGATTTTTATGTCATCTGTGCTGCTTTAGTAGCATCACCTAACCTGCTGACTAAACATTCCAGTGATGCTAAGGATAACGCAACGCTTTCCCGCCAATTTGGATGCATCGGTAAACTTTACTCTTTTTCTGACCGCCGAGGAGCGCACGCGCAGCCGCTATCGCTTTGAAACTGCTGAGGGACAAGCTTTGTATCTGCGCTTACCCAGAGGAACTGTGTTGCGCGATCGCGATCTCCTCCAATCTGAAACGGGTGATATCGTAGTGAGAATCGTGGCTAAACCGGAACCCGTTCTCACCGCGACTACCCAGAACTCCCTAGATTTGCTGCGGGCGGCTTATCATCTAGGCAATCGCCATGTACCGATAGAAATCGCTGCTACTCAATTGCGGTTATCTCCCGACCCAGTTTTGAAGTCAATGTTGGAACATCTGGGGATGGAGGTACGAGAGGAAATCTCGCCTTTTTATCCAGAAATGGGTGCCTATGGACAGCATCATCACGCTTAGTGAATTGGGTAATCGGTAATGGGGGAGTTTTGAGGTTTGAGGTTTGAGTTTTGAGTTGTAGAGACGCGATAATCGCGTCTGAGTTTTAACGAGAACCGATACAAAACTCAAGGCTTAATCCCTTAAAACTCTTCCCCATTACCTACATACCAATAATGACCAACGAGCAATTACCGATTTCCGATTTTCCAATTAACCTACTGTGTCTTTTGCAACTTGCGAGTCCAGCCTTGCCAGTGGGTGCTTATAGCTATTCCGAAGGGCTGGAAACCCTCGTTGATGCTGGTGTAATTGAGAACTGCCAACATTTGAGACACTGGCTCAAGCAGGAACTAGGTTATGGGGCAATTCGGTTGGAAGCCGGGGTAATGATCCGGGGATATCGAGGGGCAATTGCCGGGGATTTAGAGGCTTTAAATTACTGGAATGTCTGGTTATCTGCGGCTAAAGAAACACAAGAGTTACAAGCGCAAAGTTGGCAGATGGGGCGATCGCTCATTCGATTGCTTTTGGAATTACAGCCGCAGGTTCGGTCAATAGCGGATGGGATTGGGAATCCTTGTAATTATGCGATCGCTTTCGGCATTGCTGCCGCCCATTGGCAAATCGACCCTACATCTGCCCTCCTGGGCTACTTACACAGCTGGGCAACCAATTTGATCGCCGCCGGAGTCAAATTGATTCCCCTCGGACAAACGGCTGGGCAACAGCTACTCTTAGAACTACAACCCATCCTGATCCAGACTGCCAAGGAAATTTTAGGGTTAGAAGATGACGCCCTCAGTAGTTGCGGCTGGGGGTTAGCCTTAGCGAGTATCGCTCACGAAACTCAGTACACGCGCTTATTTCGGAGTTAAAACAAATCGGCACAAAAAAACATCGCTGGTAAAAGCTGGGAATAGCTTATCGTTAATTGTCTTGCTACGATGAGCAATTAGCCATTCGCGATTTGCAAATTTTATGAATGCTTTTCGGGTTGGAGTCGCTGGCCCAGTGGGTTCGGGAAAAACTGCCTTAGTCGAAGCCTTATGTAAGGCGATGCGGCAAAAATATCAAATTGCTGTAGTCACGAATGATATTTATACCCAGGAAGATGCCCAGTTTTTAGTGCGGAGTCACGCATTGGAGAGCGATCGCATCCTGGGTGTCGAAACTGGCGGCTGTCCCCATACCGCCATCCGCGAAGACGCTTCCATGAACATCGCCGCCATTGAACAGATGGAACAGCGATTTCCTGATTTAGACTTAGTGTTTTTAGAAAGTGGTGGCGATAACCTAGCGGCAACGTTTAGCCCAGAACTGGTGGACTTGACAATTTACGTCATTGATGTTGCAGCCGGTGACAAAATTCCGCGCAAAGGTGGGCCTGGAATTACTAAATCTGATCTTTTAGCAATCAATAAAATTGACCTTGCCCCTCAAGTCGGAGCAGATTTAGGGGTCATGGAACGCGATGCACGGCGGATGCGTGGGGAAAAGCCCTTTATCTTTACGAATTTGAAGACTCAGCAAGGATTAACCGCTGTAGTGGACTTTATCCGCCTAAATCTGGGCGAAGTTTCCGAAACAGCCTGCTGAGCTTTCCTAGAGACGATCCAAAAATTTGATTCTTTGTATCATTGATAACAATTCTTTCCCAGAACATCGCTCTAATATCACTGCTTAACTGTATATGTTCTCTACCATTAGGCTGATTCAGCCAGGAGTACGGTAACGGTATGGCAAGGCGATTAGGACGACGTAAATTTCTTCTATACGGTTCTGCTACTCTGGGAACCAGTATTCTTCTCAAAGCTTGTAGCAGCACTCCCCCCTCTTCCACCTCTGAGACTGCCAGCCCAACGGCGGCGTCTCCCTCTCCTAGCGCGACAACCGTTGCGGCTGCCGGTGGAGGCAACACCATCAAAGTGGGGATTCTGCACTCTCGCAGCGGCACGATGGCGATTAGCGAAAACAGCGTCGTAGATGCCGAACTGCTGGCAATTGAGGAGATTAATAAAGCCGGTGGCGTCCTCGGCAAGCAAATTCAAGCAGTTGAAGAAGATGGTCAATCCGACTGGCCCACTTTTGCAGAGAAGGCGAGAAAGCTAATCGATCAGGATAAAGTTGTCACCGTTTTCGGCTGCTGGACTTCCGCCAGCCGCAAAGCAGTGCTGCCAGTCTTTGAAGAGAAAAGTCATATGCTCTGGTATCCCGTACAATACGAGGGTCAAGAGTGTTCCAAAAATATTTTCTACACGGGTGCTGCCCCCAACCAACAAATCGAGCCAGCAGTCGATTGGCTATTGCAGAATAAAGGCAAAAAATTCTTCCTAGTTGGCTCCGATTACGTTTTTCCGCGTACCGCGAATACGATTATTAAAGAGCAGTTAAAGGCAAAAGGCGGCGAAACCGTCGGTGAAGATTATTTACCACTGGGCAATACAGAAGTTACACCCATCATCACTAAAATTAAAGCGGCTCTGCCTGATGGCGGCGTCATTTTTAATACCCTCAATGGCGATAGTAACGTGGCTTTCTTCAAGCAGATGCAAGGTGCAGGCTTGGGACCAGATAAGTATCCTGTAATGTCTGTCAGTATTGCCGAAGAAGAAGTCAAGGCAATTGGCACCGAATATCTCAAAGGTCAATATGCCGCATGGAATTACTTCCAAACGGTGGATACCCCAAGGAATAAGCAATTTGTTGAAGCTTTTAAAGCAAAATACGGTCCAGATCGGGTAACAAATGACCCGATGGAAGCCGCTTATATCGCCGTTTATCTCTGGAAACAAGCTGTCGAGAAAGCAAAAACCGCTGACGATTTAGAGTCAGTGCGAAAGGCTGCGGTAGGTCAGACTTTTGAGGCTCCAGAAGGCACCGTAACGATGGAAAGTAACCATCACATTTCTAAGTTTGTACGACTCGGTGAAGTCGCAGATGACGGTCTCTTTAAGATTGTCTACGAGACGAAAGCAGCAGTGAAGCCAGTTCCTTGGAATCAATTCGTTGCTGCCACTAAGGGTTTGGGATGTGACTGGTCGGATTCTAAAAAAGGTGGTCAGTACAAGATTTAAGAGGTAATAATTAGTCTTTAGTTATTAGCCCTCATTTCTTAGAAAAAATAGGTTGAGCCACTACAGGAAAACCCTGGATTTTCCCTCGTAGAGCGAGGTGGCGTTTGAGGTAACACAACCTAACGAATCTTCGGGAGTTGGGTTTGGTTACCTCAAGCCAATCTATAGGCTTTGAAAGTAAATGACCTATAACCCATGATGAATGACTGAGGAAGCGTGTGATAGCAGGATTGCTGGATGGGATTTTTAATGGAATTAGTATCGGTGCGGTTCTGTTAATTGCGGCGCTGGGGCTAGCTATTGTCTTTGGACTCATGGGCGTCATTAACTTAGCTCACGGTGAGTTGATGATGCTGGGAGCCTACACAACTTTTGTTGTACAAAATGGCTTCAAAATGTTGGGCAAGCCTTGGTCTGAAACCTATATTATTTTTGCCCTGATTTTGGCTTTCCTGGTGACAGCGGCTGTGGGATTAGTTTTAGAGCGAGGGGTAATTCGTTATCTTTACGGACGACCTCTAGAAACACTGCTAGCAACTTGGGGCGTTAGTCTAATTTTGCAGCAGTTTGCTCGCAGTGTTAGCTGGGTGTTAGTGATTGGCATTGCGATATTTTGCTTTTTGTTTTTTGGGGCTTTGTGGGTTCTGTCTCGTCGCCCAGATTTTGAGCGTATTCGTAACTGGGTAATTGCAATAATGCTGCCAATATCTCTAGGTGTTGCGAGTGCTACAGGGGCATTTTTGGGACAAACTTACAAACTGGCTGTCACGAAGCCTTGGTTTGGCGCTCAAAATGTGGACGTAACCGCACCGAACTGGTTACGAGGAGGGCTGCGGCTGGGCACATTACAGATGCCTTATACGCGGCTATTTATTATTGGGCTAACCATTGTTTGTGTTGCTGGAATTTATGTATTTTTGCAACGTTCTCCGTGGGGATTAAGAATTCGCTCAGTCATGCAGAATCGCAGTATGAGCGCTTGTTTAGGAATTCCGACTGCCAAAGTTGATGCCATTACATTTGCTTTGGGTTCTGGATTGGCTGGAATCGCCGGTTGTGCAATTAGTTTGCTGGGTTCTGTAGGTCCCAATACAGGTCAGAACTACATCGTCGATACATTTATGGTGGTTGTTGTCGGTGGTGTCGGTAAGCTGGTGGGCAGTATTGTGGCAGCGATGGGAATTGGCACCATTAACTACTTAATCAGTTCTAAAGTCTTGGTTCCAATGGTGGCACCGATAAAGCCTTTAGTGGATTTATTTGAGTTTTTCGGCACAACCAGTATGGCGAAGGTGATGGTATTCGCCTTAATTATTGCGTTCCTTCAGGTGCGTCCAGGGGGAATTTTCCCACAGAAGGGACGTAGCGTTGATGCTTAAACAAAGACAATCACGCAGAGGCTCAAGGCGATGATTTTGGATGCAGTGCTTGAAGTGAAAGGGATGAAGCAGCAACGCAAACGATTGCTGCTAATGGAAGTGGGGGTGACGATTGCGATCGCTCTCCTCCTTATCTTCGTGATGCCAGCAGTTCTCACAGGCTTTCGTCTCAGCTTACTGGCGCGATTTTTGGCGTTAGCGATCGCTGCCCTCGGCATTGATTTAATTTGGGGCTACACGGGTATGCTCAGTTTGGGGCATGGTGTATTTTTTGCGCTCGGTGGCTATGCCTTGGCAATGCATTTGCAATTAGCTCCTCTCAAGAACGGTTTACCAGAATTTATGAGCCTCTTCGGCATCACAGAATTGCCTTGGTTCTGGCAACCGTTTTATTCGTTTGGATTTGCCGCCGCCGCTGTCGTGATAATTCCCGCTCTATTAGCCGCAATATTGGGTTATTTAGTATTTCGCAACCGGATTCGGGGAGTTTACTTCTCAATTTTGACCCAAGCGGCAACGATTGTATTTTTTAATTTCTTCAATGGGCAGCAAGGTTTCTTTAACGGCACCAATGGCTTAACAAACTTCAAAACATTATTAGGGGCATCTGTCAGCAATAGTCAGACTCAATTTGTTTTCTACACGCTGACAGTCTTGTTTTTGGCAGCTGCTTATGCTTTGTGCCGATGGCTGACGAGCGATCGCTTTGGACGAGTGCTGATTGCGATTCGGGATGATGAAAGCCGGATGCGCTTTTCTGGCTACGATCCCACAGGATTTAAAGTCGTGGTGTTTGCGATTTCCGCTGCTCTGGCTGGAATCGGGGGTGCCTTATTCACCCTCCAGTCGGGTTTAATTTCACCGAAAGCAATGGATATTGCCTTTTCGATTGAAATGGTAATTTGGGTAGCAGTGGGAGGTCGTGCAAGCTTAATCGGAGCTATATTCGGGGCGCTATTAGTCAACTTTGCCAAAAGTCTTTTGAGTGAGAAATTTCCGGGTATCTGGGTATTTTTCCAGGGAGCATTATTCCTAATTGTGGTAACTGTTCTTCCCGATGGTGTAGTCGGTTGGCTGCGCTATCAAGGTTTCCAGCACCTGCTGACACTTCTAGGGCGGAACAAGCAAGTGGCAACCTATCCTAGCCTTGAAGAAGACCCAGAGGTACAGCATGAACGCGAAAATATTAGAAACTGAAAATTTAACGGTTAATTTCGACGGTTTTAAAGCGCTGAACCATCTGAATTTCAGCATGGATGTCGGAGAATTACGGGTCGTAATTGGGCCAAATGGTGCAGGGAAAACAACCTTTTTAGATGTCATTACCGGCAAGGTACAACCGACTGAGGGACGGGTATTATTTAAGGGGAGAAATGTGAAAGCACTCTCCGAACATCAAATCGCTCGATTGGGAATTGGTCGAAAGTTCCAAACTCCTCGCATTTACCTCAACTTGACACCTCGCGACAACCTGGAACTTAGCTGCAATCGCAATAAAAATGTCTTGTCAACTCTGTTTGGGCGTCCCGCTACTGGCGAACGGAGCAAAGTAATGAGTTTGCTCGAAACG
Source organism: Coleofasciculus sp. FACHB-1120 (assembly GCF_014698845.1). Lineage (NCBI taxonomy): Bacteria > Bacillati > Cyanobacteriota > Cyanophyceae > Coleofasciculales > Coleofasciculaceae > Coleofasciculus > Coleofasciculus sp. FACHB-1120. The sequence goes on from NZ_JACJTV010000020.1 coordinate 40,078, forward strand.
ATTGGCTTAAGTGCAAAAGCAGATATCCGCGCCGGGTTACTTTCTCACGGGGAGAAGCAACGCTTAGAAATTGGAATGTTAGTTGCTCAGTCGCCCGATTTATTGTTGGTTGATGAACCCGTTGCAGGGCTAACTGATGAAGAAACTGACAATATTGGGGAACTACTTATCGCATTAGCTCACAGTCATTCTATTTTGGTCATTGAACATGACATGGAATTTGTGCGCCAAATTGCTCGTAAAGTAACTGTGTTGCATGAAGGCTCAGTGTTGTGTGAAGGCACGATTGAGGAAGTACAAAATGACCCTCGCGTCATAGAAGTTTATTTAGGAGAGCAGTTAGACCCTCAGGGAGAAGCGCTTCAAGAAATTGAGGACTAAAAAGAAGCGCTAAATTAAGCAATTTTAAAACGATCGCCCTTTATTTAACCAAGCACAATAAAATGCTGCAAATTTCTAATTTAAATGTCTATTACGGTGAAAGCCATATCCTCCGAAATGTAGATTTGAGCGTCCCCTCAGGGAAGATGGTGTGTCTAATTGGACGCAATGGTGTTGGTAAAACAACTTTGCTCAAAACAATTATGGGGCTACTTAAACCCCGTAGCGGTACAATTACTTTTGCTGATGAGACGATCACCGAGAAATCTCCAGATCGACGGGCGCGGCTAGGAATTGGTTATGTTCCTCAAGGACGAGAAATTATCCCGCGCTTGACAGTAAAGGAAAATTTATTGCTGGGGTTGGAGGCGCGACGAGAGGGCAGAAGTGGTAAGGAAGAAATCCCAGAAGAAATCTTTTCCCTCTTTCCCGTCTTAAAAACGATGCTGTCTCGAATGGGCGGAGATTTAAGTGGAGGACAACAACAGCAACTTGCGATCGCTCGCGCTTTGATGGGGAAGCCACAGTTACTCGTACTCGATGAACCCACCGAAGGCATTCAACCCTCGATTATTTTGGAAATTGAGTCAGCAGTACGCCGCATTATTGAATCTACCGGCATTTCGGTTTTATTGGTTGAGCAACACCTACATTTTGTCCGGCAAGCAGATCGCTACTACGCGATGCAAAAAGGCGGTATTGTCGCATCTGGCTCGACTAGCGAACTCAGTCAGGATGTAATTCAACGGTTTCTGGCTGTCTGACGTAGATCGCTAAAAATCTTTGCGAGGAACCCGCAGAACTGTCGTTCTCAAGGTAGGCGCTTTTACGCCTCCGAAAATAGAGCCGCCACTTTACAGTCACAGCCGCTAAACTGTGGAGAGCCTTGTGACAGATTATCTGTCTGGAGGACGAAATACCGCATCGATATTAAATCAGAGATGTTCAAGCGGCTGCAACAGCTTCAGCCCAAGCTGCTAATTTTTACCTTTGGGGCATCTTTGCTACCCGTGATGTTCCTGAGTGTTGTAGCGTGGCGGTTTGTGCAGCAGCCGCTCATCGACTTAGAAAAGACTCGGCTCGACGATCAAGTTTTAGCCTTTCGGGGATACACTGCGGCTACTGAGAAAGGATTGCAAAACTTATCCTCTAGCTATGCAAATTGGACGGATTTATACAATGCAATTGAGAAGCAAGATGAGGCTTGGATCAAAAAGGAAGTCTCCGACCAACTTGTTCTTTCTACCGATGTCGATCATGTGAAAGTGGTGAATCGGAGTGGAGAGATTTTGGGAGAGCGAGGTGACGCTTTGCGAATTCCGAATGTAGCTAAGCGGTTAACGGCTGCGATCGCTACCAACAAACCAGAGACGATGTTGATTGATAGCGGCTCACCTCAAATTTTGCTCTTTTCAACAGCGCCTGTTTACAAAAGCGATGGTAAGGGGAAGTCACCCGGAACTTTAATTTTAGGGCAGAATTTAGATGAAACTTGGTTGCGTAATTTTCTAAATTTTTCTCAACCTACTACTAAGCTGCAAGTCATTTCTCTAGATGGCAAACCGATTATTTCTAGCAACGCCAAATCCAGTATTGAGCCTTGGGAACAAGCGAATTTAAAGCCGCGAGTGTTAGGCAAAATTCAAAAAGGTAAAACAGTTTATCGGATTGAACCGGAATCTGGTTTGAATACGATATACGCACCGATTACTTCCCGCAATCAGCCGATTGCCATTGCCAAAATTCAAATTGTCTCAGAGTATTTTAATCAAGCTTCCATCAATTTAAACCGTGTGATTTGGCTAGGGCTGGGATTGGCTACCTTGTTATCAATTGCGATCGCGCACCTGCTCGCCAAACAAATCGGCAACCCGATTATCCAGCTCTCCGAACGCAGCAAAACCTTAGCCGCAGGCGATTTGAGTACGCCTATTCCTGGTATCGGCGCGGGTGGTGAAATTGGTCAACTCGCTCATGCTTATCAAGAAATGGCTCAGGCGCTCAAAGCCCTCATCGGCAACCTAGAGCAACGAGTTACAGAACGCACTGAGGAATTAGAACAGGCGCGTCAGACTCTTGAAGAACGAGTACAACAGCGTACTGAAGAGCTTTCGCAAAAAAATCAACAATTACAGCAAGCGCACGATCAACTACAGCAACTAAATGCCGACTTAACCACCAATGCTCAACAGCTCAGTCAAGCACTACGTAATTTGGGAAGGGCGCAGGCGCAACTCATTCAAACTGAAAAAATGTCCAGTTTGGGTCAACTTGTTGCTGGTATTGCCCACGAAATTAATAATCCGATTAATTTTATACATGCTAACCTTTCCCATATCAATGACTACACCAAAAATCTACTTAATCTCGTCCAACGCTATCAAAAAAAATATTTTGATTCTGAAATAGAACAATATATTGAAGAGATCGATCTCGATTTTTTAACCAGCGATCTACCGAAAATTATCTCTTCCATGAGAGTTGGCAGCGATCGCATTCGTCAAATTATTCTATTACTGCGAAACTTTTCCCGACTCGACGAAGCCGAAAAGAAGCGAGTCAATATTCATGAAGGAATTGATAGCAGCTTGCTAATTGTGCAGCATCGCTTGCAATCAGGCGGAAGCTGGAATACAGACGGAAATCCAGAGATTCATGTCGTTAAGCAGTACGGCGTTCTGCCACCCGTTGAATGCTATCCGGCACAGCTTAACCAGGTATTTATGAATATTCTAAGTAATGCAATTGATGCGCTGCAAACTCTCCAACAAACTGAAAAACGGATTTATATTAAAACTGAATTCAGTGCAGCCAAACAAGTTACCATCAAAATCAAAGATAACGGTTCCGGAATTCCTACAGCAATTAAATCAAAAATATTTGACCCTTTTTTTACAACTAAGCCCGTCGGGCAAGGCATGGGTTTAGGGCTGACTGTTTGTTACCAAATCCTAGAACACCATCAAGGCAGTATTGATATTATTTCTGAACCAGGACAGGGAACAGAAGTTATCATTGAATTACCTCAACAAGTTAAACAAACAAATTGGTAATTCTTGACAATTGCTAATTTCTGAGTGAAAGGTGAAAGGCGAAAAGCAAGCTAGCAATTTTTAATCCATCGAAATTTTAGCAGCTATAAGCAATACTTACCTTTTGGTAAATTAATATTTGATTTACAATTTACGATTGATTTTCATTTCTAGGATCTCCAAAAAGATAGTAACCTGTAACTTTTTGAAAAGCCTCGGAAGTTTTGTCGCCAGGACAACCATCCACACTTAAATAAATGCCTGGAAATTGATTTAAAAACTGTTGCAGTTCCTTGCCATTATCAATCTTAGAATCCGGTGAATAATATACCAAAGGTTGCTTTTTACCAGGTTGAATCTCTACTTCTTTTTCTTCACTCTCACTGGTTTCTGAGTTATCCCAAGTAATTGTTCCTCTATCGGTCATTCGGCGCAGAAGCACGGCGGCACCATATTGCTGCGATACGGCTGTATTTGACCAGGTGCCATCATCGACGTACTTTCCCTTAGTATAGTGGTTTGAAGCACTCCACAAATAAGGCGAAAAAACATCAGAATGGTAGAGGCGATAACCCCAACCGTTGTAGCCTTCTAACTTAAAAAGAATGTTGGGAAGGCTCCAATCTTTCCATTGGTCAAATTTATCAAAAGTTAAAGCATCAATGGCACTTTCTTCCCATGTAAAGGGTGGATTGCCACTAGAGGGGCGATTTTTTGGTTGGCGGATAGTTCTTTTTGTCAGTGGATCTCCATTGTGAAGATGGGTACTGAAATTTAAGGAAGATTCCATACTGTGGATGATAGCTATCACATACCAAGGAATCGACAGCTTCTTCTCTACCACATCATATCTCGCTCGATTTGTATCAATGATAGCCAAAATATCATCTATCTGCTCAAGTTTATTTTTAGCGATTTTGCAGCTATCAAAGAGTCGTTGGTATTCATCTTTTAAGCTTGCAAAGCTGAGAACAGCCATGAGAGTCTCCAGTATAAAAACTTGAAAATATCCGTTTCAATTGAGTTTAATGGTATTTTTGTTTAAGGTGATTTTCGGGAGTAAAAAATTAACAATTTATGCACCCAATCTAATGAAAGACCTCGATCCGGCAGCAACAAATCCTTCATCCTCTGGGTGGCATGGCATTCTTAACTTGGGGTTTTCTAAAACCCAAGGCACAACCCAGGTGATTGGCGATCGCGTAAAAGCACCGCTGAAGGTACAGCGCCCATTCTATCCAGAAGGATCGGAGATTTGTCATAGTGTAATTTTGCATACAGCGGGGGGTGTTGTGGGGGGCGATCGCTTATCGCTCAATTTCCACCTCCAACCCAACGCCCAAGCCTTAATCACTACCGCTGCCGCCGGTAAGGTTTATCGCAGCAATGGATTGCCAGCGAATCAAACGATTGAAATCGAGGTGAACGCGGGTGCTACTTTGGAGTGGCTACCCCAGGAAACAATTATTTTTGACGGCGCGATTTATCGGCAAGACTTGCGGGTAGAATTAGCTCCAGAAGCAAGTTGGCTGGGCTGGGAAATTACACGCTTTGGGCGCAGTGCCAGAGGGGAAAGATTCTTACACGGAGAGTGGCGATCGCATACCGAAATCTGGCAGCAAGGACGCCCTCTGTGGATTGACAGGCAATGGCTACCTGGCGGGACAGAAATCCTCGACAGTCCTCACGGTTTAGCTGGGCAATCCGTTGTAGCGAGTTTAGTCTGGATTGGGCAAGCGGTGTCACCGGAGATTGTGGAAAAAGTACGAAATCTAGGGAATCATTCACCCTTTTTTAAGAAGGGAATAGGGGGGAATCTTCACCAAGCAGGCATTACTCGTCTTCCTTCTGGGCTATTGTGTCGCTATCGCGGTTCTTCTACTTCCCAGGTGCGAAACTGGTTTATAGATATTTGGAATTTGCTGCGATTGCACTTTTTAGAACGCCCTGCTTGTCCACCGAGAGTGTGGCAAATTTGAACAAACCGCAAAGAACACGGAGAACACGAAGGAGTTTAAGAGGTTATCAATGCAACTGACGCCACAGGAAAAAGATAAGCTATTAATTTTTACGGCGGCACTGTTAGCGGAACGCCGTAAGGAAAGAGGTTTAAAGCTGAATTACCCAGAAGCGATCGCTTATATTTCCGCTGGCATTTTGGAAGGCGCTAGAGATGGACGTACTGTTGCCGATTTAATGAGTTATGGGACAACGCTACTGTCACGGGAAGAAGTGATGGAAGGTGTGCCAGAGATGGTGCATGAAGTCCAGGTAGAAGCGACATTTCCCGATGGGACAAAATTGGTTACAGTTCACAACCCAATTCGTTAGAGAATCCCGTAGATTGAAGGATTGTTTATGAAGGTTGCATTTATCGTTTACACCGGAATGACCGCCTTAGATTTTATCGGAGTTTACGATCCAGTTACTCGTCTCAAGACAATGGATTTTATGCCCAATTTGGAATGGCATATTTGCGCCCCTTCTCAAGAAGTAAGCGATAACGCTGGACTTCGTTTTACTCCGAACAAAGTAGGCGAATCTCTTCAATCCTATGACATGATTATCATGCCGGGTGGAATTGGCACCAGAAAATTAGTTAACGACCTTGAGTTAATAACATGGCTGAAAACCTCAGCGCCTTGCAAGTTCAAAGTTTCTGTGTGTACAGGTTCTTTACTACTCGGTGCAGCGGGATTTTTAGAAGGAAAGACAGCAACAACCCATCCCAATGCTTTCCACGACCTTCAAAAGTATTGTAAGTCGGTCGTAGACAAAAGAGTGGTTGATGAAGGTGACGTAATTACCGCCAGAGGCGTTACTTCGGCAATTGATTTGGGTTTATATCTTTGTGAAAAGTTCGCCGGATACGAGATTAAAGAGAAAATCCGTAAACAAATGGATTATCAAACATAATCTTAGAAAAATTAGGTAAGTGTGAGCAATTTACGGAGCCAATTATATTCAGCATTTTACGACACCGAGCCGGTTCCTATGGTTGAATTTATACAATAGTTAGCTGTTTTTATAAAAAACTCAAAGAGGAAGTTGAAATGATTCCTGGAGAAATGCTTGTACAAGCAGGGGAAATAGAACTGAATGCCGGTCGCCCTAGTATAAAACTGCAAGTAGCAAATACAGGCGATCGCCCGATTCAAGTTGGTTCTCATTTTCACTTCTATGAGGTGAACGAATCTTTAGATTTCGATAGAGAACAAGCAAAGGGAATGCGCCTGAACATTCCAGCAGGTACAGCCGTGCGCTTTGAACCTGGAGATGAAAAAGAAGTGGAATTAGTACCATTTGTTGGTAGCCGTCAAGTATATGGCTTCAATGGCAAAATAAATGGTTCGCTATAGCAATTAATGAGGATAATTAAATGACTTTACCTATACAGGAAATTGTACTAGCGCCTGGAGAAGGCAGGCATCTTACTATTGGTAACAGCGAAGCTACATTTAAAGCGGTTGGTGCCGATACTCACGGGAACTTAGGGCTGTTTGAGTTTAGCCTAGAACCGGATGGAACCGGGGCGCAACCACACATCCATCGCCAGATGGAGGAGATGTTTTATGTCCTGGAAGGGGAAGTGGAAATCCTTGTCGGGGATAGAACAGTAAAAGGACAACCAGGGGCATTTGTGCTTGTCCCTCGCGGTACACCTCACGGGTTTACCAATCACAGCACAAAGCCTACAAAGCTACTGATTATGTTTTGTCCGGGCGGGGAACGCGAAAAGTATTTCGAGGGACTGGCTGAACTGATGAAGGACGGGCAAAAACCAGATCGGGAAGCTTTGCTTGAGTTAATGCGGAGATTCGACCAAGAACCAGTAGAAATTTAGAAAAGAATGGCGATGGAATGGTATAACGAACCGCCAACTTGGAATGTCCAAGGCAATACAATTATCATTACATCCGCTGGGAAAACTGATTTTTGGCGAGAAACTCACTACGGCTTTATTCGAGATAACGGTCACTTTTTTTATCAGCCAGCGAACAAAGACTTCATGGTTGAGGTGAAAGTTAGTGGTGAGTATCGAGATTTGTACGATCAAGCCGGATTGATGCTGCGTTTAGATGAGGCAAATTGGTTAAAATGTGGGATTGAATTTGTCGAGGGTGTACAACAAGTTAGCGCTGTGATAACGAGAGATTACTCAGATTGGTCTGTTGTCCCGTTACCAGATAACCCGGCTTCACTTTGGATGCGCGTACATCGACGCGGCACCGCTATAGAGGTGCAATACTCTCTGGATGGCACTCAGTACACAATGCTACGCCTTGGTTATCTCACCCCGGTTGAGACAGTAAATGTGGGGGTGATGTGCGCTTCTCCAGAGGGAAATGGCTTCTCAATGAAATTTGAGGGATTCAAAATTAATCGCTTATAACCCAAAAAACGCTAAGAATCAGCAAGAACTCTGCGTACCTTTGCGTTAATCTCTGCGTTCTTTGCGTTAAAAATATACCACTCTAGAGGAGTCAAGGATGAGTTACAGAATGGATCGCCGCGCTTATGCCGAAACCTATGGTCCTACAGTAGGCGATCGCGTTCGTCTTGCTGACACCGAATTATTCATCGAAGTCGAACAAGACTTCACGACCTACGGCGATGAAGTGAAATTCGGTGGCGGCAAAGTCATCCGGGATGGCATGGGACAATCGCCCATTTCTAATGCCGATGGTGCCGTCGATCTGGTAATTACCAACGCCTTAATCCTCGACTGGTGGGGGATTGTCAAAGCCGATATTGGCATTAAAAATGGCAATATTTTCAAAATTGGTAAGGCTGGAAACCCCTACATTCAAGACAATGTAGAGATTATTATTGGCCCTGGAACCGAGGTCGTGGCTGGGGAAGGAATGATTCTCACTGCTGGCGGAATTGACAGCCACATTCACTTTATTTGTCCGCAGCAGATTGAAGTCGCGATCGCATCCGGCATCACCACCATGATTGGCGGCGGTACTGGCCCCGCTACAGGTACAAATGCGACCACCTGCACTCCCGGTCCGTGGAATATGTACCGAATGCTGCAAGCCGCTGACGCCTTCCCGGTAAATCTAGGATTCATGGGGAAAGGCAATAGCAGCCAACCCCAAGGACTTATCGAACAAGTCTTAGCCGGGGCGATGGGTTTAAAACTGCACGAAGACTGGGGCACCACACCCGCGACGATTGATACTTGCTTAAGCGTTGCGGATAACTATGATGTGCAGGTAGCCATTCATACCGATACTTTGAACGAAGCTGGTTTTGTAGAAACCACCATCGCCGCATTTAAGAATCGCGTTATTCACACTTACCACACCGAGGGAGCCGGTGGCGGTCACGCGCCGGACATCATCAAGGTATGCGGCGAAGCGAACGTCCTGCCCTCTTCCACCAACCCGACGCGCCCTTATACCGTCAATACTCTAGATGAACACCTAGATATGCTGATGGTGTGCCATCACCTCGACCCCAGCATTCCCGAAGATGTCGCCTTTGCCGAGTCGCGGATTCGCCGAGAAACCATTGCCGCTGAAGATATTCTGCACGATTTGGGCGCATTCAGCATGATTTCCTCTGATTCTCAAGCGATGGGGCGGGTAGGCGAGGTAATCATTCGCACCTGGCAAACGGCACACAAAATGAAAGTGCAGCGGGGAAACCTCTCGCCATTGTTACCAGGAGCGGGGCGAGAAAGAGCAGATAATTTCCGGGCGAAGCGCTATGTTGCAAAATATACAATCAATCCAGCGATTACCCACGGCATTTCGCAGTATGTTGGTTCCGTAGAAGTGGGGAAACTGGCGGATTTATGCCTCTGGCGTCCGGCATTTTTTGGCGTCAAGCCAGAGATAGTCATTAAAGGAGGCGCGATCGCTTACGCTCAAATGGGCGATGCCAACGCCAGTATCCCCACACCGCAACCCGTGCATATGCGCCCGATGTTCGGGAGTTTTGGAGGCGCGATCGCTGCCACTTCTCTAACTTTTATTTCTCAAGCGGCACTCGAAAAAGATATTCCCGCGCAGCTTAAGCTACAAAAGCCAGCGGTTGCCGTCAGTGGTACGCGGCAGCTAAGTAAGCGAGACATGAAATTAAACGATGCCCTGCCTCACATGGAAGTAAATCCGGAAACCTACGAAGTGCGGGCCGATGGGGAATTGCTGACTTGCGAACCTGCAACCATTCTTCCCTTAGCACAACGCTACTTCTTATTTTGATTAAATCGGTAGTGTAGCAATCCTAAATGATTCGTAAAAGCAAAATCGCCGACTTCTCTAAAAAGTCGGCGAGCTTAACTATTAAGACTCACAACCCAAATAGGATTGCAAGAGAGACCCAATTAATCCAGTAGAGACCCAATTAACTGAGGATTGCAATAGACACCCTGATGAATCCCGTCTCTATTTATTTGTCTTTCAAAACTAACACCCCTTCAGCATTCACCTCATATTGTGCCCCCACGTATCCAGTGCGGTCATACAAAATTTGGTGAATGTGTTGGTCTAGTTTTGCTTCATCTGAAAATTGGGGTCGATAATATTCTTTGATTTGCTCCTCGACACCCATCACCTCAAGACGGTCATGAAGTGCTGTGGGTTCTCCTGCTATATAAGCATTTCGCGCTGCATCATCGCTCAAAAAGCTCATCAGGATTGACAACGGAATGCCTCCAACCGTCATCCTGCCACTGCTCAGTAGTACCGCACCCACCAAGATAGATAGAAGTATCGAAAAATAGATGCCCGTGATAACTTTTATCGGAACTTTGGGCGAAGGGCGGCGATCAGGGCGTTGTTGTTTGCGAATGGTTCGACTAGATTCAGGTGCTAAGCGACCCATACTTTCCAACTTTGAATCTGCCCTTCAATTGATCTCTTAAAGAGGGGTTTTTGGTCAATCCACCCTGAGACAGAAAAATTTAATAAGTATGGAAACAATACAGCAAACCTAGAGCGCAGACTGCTATGCAGCAGAGAGTTTCCAGCGATCGTCTGCACGTCCATCCTGTAGATCAAGCTGTCCGCATTGCTAGCCTCTATATTCCGATCGAGAGTGAGATCGCCCAAAAAACCTGACGTATCCATTCCTTAGCACGAGGAAATTGGCTTCCTTACTTCCTATCTTTCTCGTTTTGCTTAATTTATAGATACAAATAAACTCGATATCTGCGACTTTTTATTTCCAGCAATCAACAGCCAGATAGATGAGATGACAGAAAAGTATGACCGTCATGCTTAAGGTTTATAATTAATTTTCTGTTGCAAAGGTCATTATTGCTAGTACAAACGCTGGATAGAAGCCAAAGAAACAAAAATTTGGTATAGATTCCCAAGAATCCTTCTAGGGAATGAGGCAAAATGATACCTTAGGCGTAAAGAATGTTACGTGATGCACGATTAATTTACAAAAATTAATTTCAATAAACTTGAGTTGTTAACCTATCGTTTCCATGAAGAATCATTCGAGTCTCAATCAACCTTCTAAAACTGACCGCATTCTCGTTGTGGATGATTCTCCCGATAACTTGTTTTTGGTTCAAACCATTTTAGAAGAAGAGGGATATGACATTACTTTGGCGGAAAATGGTCGTTCTGCCCTAAACGAGATTGAACAATCTCCGCCAGACTTGGTTTTATTGGATGTAATGATGCCAGGGATGGATGGATATGAAGTCACTAGGCGAGTCCGCGATAATAGTAAGTTACCATTTATCCCAATTTTGCTGATCACCGCCCACGATCACGCCAGCGTCGTAGAGGGCTTAGATACCGGAGCGGATGATTTTATTCGCAAGCCAGTACAAGTTGATGAATTGCTGGCGCGGGTGCGATCGCTGCTGCGGCTGAAGCATAGTGTGGACGAACGCGATCAAATTGCCCGTCAGCGAGAAGATTTCGTCTCCTGGCTCACCCACGACTTGCGGACGCCAATCGTCGCCGCAGAGCGGATGCTAGCTCTATTTAAACAAGGAGCCTTAGGAGAACTCTCACCAGGAATGCAAGAAGCGATCGCGACGATGGATCGCAGCAATCGCAACTTGCTAGCGATGGTAAATACTTTGTTAGAAGTCTATCGCTATGAAGCCGGTCGCAAAACCCTGAGCTTCTCGCCGATTGATCTGCGGAAACTACTTCAGGAAGTAATTCAAGAACTTTCTCCCTTAGCAGAGGAAAAGAATCTCACACTGAAGCTGGATCTAGGGGACAGCGCCGACAATCATCCGCTTGATTTCAAAATAGTAGGCGATCGCATGGAAATCCATCGGGTTTTAACAAACTTAATCGGAAATGCTATCAAATTTACAGATAATGGTTCAGTCACCGTCCATGCGTCGCTAGGCTCTCATACAAGTAACTCCGCTAATTCTGCCATTGTTATTGACGTTAACGACACCGGCCCAGGCATCACCCTAGAAGACCAGAAAGTTTTATTTGAGCGGTTTCGCCAAGGAAATCATAAGCGTTCTGGCAGTGGTTTAGGGCTGCATCTATCACGTAGAATTGTGGAAGCTCATCAAGGTGCAATTGAGGTTAAGTCTGAGTTGGGTAAAGGCAGTTTATTTAGAGTCTCTTTGCCTGCTCAAGTATGAAATATTACTGTTGGATTTTAGATTTTGGATTTTAAAGAGCATAAAATCCAAAATTTAAAATCCAACTCTGGAGAAAAAATGCTAGTTCCACCGAAAATTAATAATATCGTATCTCAGCAAAAAACGTTTTTTGCAACCGGGAAAACTAAAGATATTTCGTTTAGAATTCAACATTTAAAGCTTTTAAAAAGAGCATTACTAGAGAATGAAGCCGCTATTTTTAAGGCTCTGCAAACTGACCTAAATAAACCAATATTTGAAGCTGCCTTATCGGAAATAGGAGTTTGCTTAGAGGAAATTAATTATGCGTTAAAAAATATTAATATCTGGACAAAGCCTAAAAAAATAAAGTCTCCGATTACTCAGTTCTTATCCTCAGCGCAGCTTTATTCTGAGCCTTTGGGTGTAGTTCTCATAGTGGGAGTCTGGAATTATCCCTTGCAGCTACTAATTTTGCCGCTAGTGGGTGCGATCGCAGCCGGTAACTGTGCGATTTTAAAACCTTCAGAAATGGCTGCAAATACATCGCATCTGTTAGCGGAGATTATCCCTAAATACTTTAATCCAGAAGTAGTGGCTGTTGTAGAAGGCGGTATCGAAACCAGCCAGGAGTTACTCGAAGAAAAGTTTGACTATATCTTTTTTACAGGCGGCAGCAAAGTCGGAAAAATCGTTATGGCAGCGGCAGCCAAACATCTGACGCCCGTCACCCTAGAATTGGGCGGTAAAAGTCCTTGTATTGTAGATTCCGATACTCATCTGGAATACACCGCCAGAAGAATTGTTTGGGGTAAATTCATGAATGCAGGTCAAACTTGTATTGCCCCAGATTATCTTTTGGTAGATAAAAGAATTAAAAGAGACTTGTTAGCACAAATCAAAAATTGTATTCACAATTTCTATGGAGATGAACCGGAAAAAAGCCCTGATTATGGCAGGATTATTAATCAAAAACACTTTGACCGTCTTTGCAAATTTCTAGATGACGGTGTTGTGATTGGTGGAGAGACTAATCCATCCGAACGATACATTGCTCCTACTGTCATCGATCGAGTGGGCTGGGAAGATCCAGTCATGCAAGAAGAAATCTTTGGCCCAATTCTACCAGTCCTGGAATATACAGAGTTGAACGAAGCGATCGCTCTCGTCAACGCCAAACCGAAACCCTTAGCCCTTTACTTCTTCTCAAAAGACAAACAAAAGCAACAAACTGTCTTGCAACAAACCTCTTCAGGGGGTGTTTGCATCAACGACACCGTCATGCAAGCTGGCGTTCTAGATTTACCCTTCGGCGGCGTCGGAGAGAGCGGCATCGGTCGTTATCACGGTAAGGCAAGTTTTGAGACATTCTCCCATCAAAAAAGCGTACTCAACAAATCTTTTCTCGTTGATGTGAAGTTGAGATACGCTCCCTATAAGGACAAGGTCAAGATCCTGAAGTGGCTGATGAAATAATTAGTCAAGAGGAAAAAGTTTTAAATTTCAGAAACGCGATTTATCGCATCTAAGTTTGAAATTAAAGATTTCTCTTTTAATTCAAAACTCAAAATTTAAAACTCTTTTTCCCCACTCCCTTAATAGCTATATCGTTCTTCTGTCCACGGTTCTCCCCGCCGGTGGTAGCCATTGCGCTCCCAAAAACCCGATTCCTCTTGCCGAAGAAATTCTAAGCCGTTAATCCATTTGGCGCTTTTCCAAGCATAGAGGTGAGGGACAATTAACCGCATCGGCCCGCCATGTTCCGCCGGTAGCGGTTCCCCAAATAGAGTGTGAGCAAAAAAGTTTTCTTCTCGAAGAAAGTCTTCTAAAGGAATATTCGTGGTGTAATCACCGTAACAGTGTTCCATAACATGAACAGCTTTCGGGTCAACTTCCACTAGCTTCATAAAGTCTGTCACCTTAACGCCAGTCCACTGCACGTCGAGTTTAGACCAGCGGGTAACGCAGTGGAAATCAGCTGTAAAGTCATGTTGGGGCAGAGCCATAAAATCTGCCAAGCTGAAAGTCTTTTCGGTTGCCAAACCCCAGACGCGAAATTGCCAGTTGTTAGTATCGATCTGGGGGGTGTTGCCGTAGGTCAGCACCGGGAAGCCTTTCGTCAGATATTGACCGGGAGGGACGCGATCGCTCTGCTCCGATTCTGGTTTTTTGAAAAATTTTCCTAGCATGAGTCTAGTAGAGATGGCGTTTTGTGTACTCTAATTCTTAATATGCACTTATATCCAAAAAAATAGCGCCCAAAGGCGCTCGGAAATTCTAGGAGGCTGAGACGAAAAGCAACCTCTAGGATAATTATTCTTCTTCGGCTTCTTCTTCCTGCGTTGGATACACAAACTTAGAACGCCCAGTCAGAATCGATTTGCCTAAAGACAGAGCTTTCTGAGCTTGAATTGTCGCCTTGTGCTTCCAGGTGGCTTTGCGCTTATCGCGCTTGGATTTTGATGTTTTCTTCTTAGGAACCGCCATGATCGTAACTCCAGCAATCGTTTACAGCCTTCCTATTCTAAGAGATCCCTTGCCCAGTTCAATCTAGTCGGGCGAATTTCTCGACTGTCTCACCCTTGTTCGTTCCCAATCGGGCAGTGAGCGGATAGGTTTGCGCGGTGGTTCACGCGGTGGTTCACGCCCCTGTTATTACCCCTGTCCAGCAGTTCCCGTTCCAGCGGGTGGCGTAGTGGGATTTGGAATGTTCTCTGTAGGATTTGGAATGTTCTCTGTAGGATTCGGAATCGTTTCTGTGGGATTTACATTACCGCCAGGAAACGCTGGTGACGAGGGAATCGTTGGCGAGCCGGGAGCCGTTGGTGCAGTTGGTGCAGTTGGCGCAGTTGGTGCAGTTGGCGCAGCGGTTCCGGGTGCCTGGTTCTCAGGAGTCCCTGTAGGTGCTGCGGGAGCGGCTGTTCCGGGTGCCTGGTTCTGAGGGGTTCCCGTAGGCGCACCAGGCGTGACATCCCTAATGTTACCGGGCACTGCGGTTGGTGGGGGTGGGGGAGTTGTAGCCGGTGCTGCTGGTGCTGGTGCGGGAACGGGCTGATCGGAAGGCGTCGCGTCATCGACAAAGCCGAGTAAAGACTTAGTATTGGGAAAGTAGGTTGCCCAACGAGGAGCGTCGGGGCGGCTTCTCCAGGCTCCGCGAGTTACTTTTAAAGAAAGAATTGGTGCGATCGCTCCCTGATTTTGCCCCAGAATCATCACTGCAACATCGGTCACTAAAATGTCGCGATCAAAGCTACGCTGCGCCGCCGCCCTAGCCACCACCTCGGCTCTGCGGACAAAACCTTCGTAGGCTTCTCCTGGCTGACGAACCAGCGCAACTTCAGAGCGAGCAGTGTAAGCTTGGGCAATCTGCGGTACCAAAGCAGCTGTTGCCAGCCAAGTTGCTCCCGCACAACCGAGCAACGTCACTAAACTAATGGGTGCAATTCGCTTAGCTGCAAAAGACTTGATCAAATTAGCAGTCCTTTGACTCCACCCTCTCCCTGGTAACTCGATTGCTGATAAAACGTTCAAACGATCAGAAGCTAACTTGTGCATAGTTGCCACCCGCTTTTCGCCCCGCCCTAGAATCACCGATTTTCGCCTTCCTACTTTGAAGATAATGCTCAACCAAAACGTAGTTCATCTACATCATGGATGAGAATTACCTCCCACTGTAGAGGGATTTTGCCATAGATAACGACAAAATTGAATTCAGGATAGTTCCGAGTAAATAAATTCTTTACTTGTCGTTGATACTTGGCTATGCGTTCTTTTTTAGTTTTCAGCTCAACCCTAGCGGCGATCGCTAGCATTTGCGGAGTCTTGAGTCCTTCCTCTAGGGCAATTCAGCTAGCAGATGGAACTGTTTCCTTTGAAAAACCGCCTCGCTTAATAGATGCTACGGCTACCTTTGACAGAATTAATGTCTGGGGAGCTACCTATTATTTCACCGTTAGCCTGCCAGAAAATGCCGGTGAGCCGCTTGGGCGAGTGACAATCGCTCAGAGCGAGGGATTAGATAAAATTCGATTTAAACTTGACGACAGCGAGGCATTTGAAGGGAAGCCTAGAAAAAAAGGTGAGAAGCTAACCCTAGGATCTGTAACCAGAGACAGCAAAACCGGCACCGTCTCGGTGACGTTCGATCCGCCAGTCCCTCCGGGTAAAACGATTACGATTGGTCTTGAGCCGGTACGGAACCCCTTTAGTAGCGGCGTCTATCTGTTCCGGATCAACGCTTTCCCCGCCGGAGAGAAAGCTTACGGTTTAGATTTGGGTGTGGGACGCCTGCACTTCTACTCGCCCTTTTAATCGCTTTAGGATTTACGCAGAGATCCGCCTTGCATCCCCTGACAAACTGGGGGACTTTTCTAGTTCTCCCAATTTATTGCGGAGTTGGAGGATCTCGGTTTCAAACTTTCAGTGCATAAGTCTTAAGCTTATTTTTCTCTTAAACATCATTGGTAAATTTTCCGGATAGGCTCTTATAGAGAACGGAACCGCTGGGATTACTTGCATAAAATAGGTAAATTTGCAAGCGGTTGATGCTCTGGTTGCAGATTTTTGTTGCAATCTATCCCAAATACTTTCTTTCAATATCACGATGGCTCAAACTTTTTTTATCAATCCAGCGACCGGAAATGATAATGCGGCTGGCAGCCAGTCAGCGCCGTTCAAGACGATTACCAAAGCGCTCCAGCAAGCACAAACTGACACGACAATTCAACTGGCAGCCGGGAACTACAATGCAGCCAGCGGTGAAGTCTTTCCCCTCAAGGTGCCGACTGGGGTCAAGATTGTGGGGAATGAAGCCAATAAAGGCAGTGGCATTTTGATTGAAGGAAGCGGAAGCTACAGCAGTCCCAACTCTTCTGGTGGTCAAAATGTGACGGTCAATTTAGCCAATAATGCTCAACTCCGGGGCGTAACTGCGACCAATCTGGCTACACGCGGAACTGCCGTCTGGATAGAATCGAATGGCTCCACGGTTGCCAATTGCACCTTTACGAATAGTAAGCGCGAGGGAATCTTTGTGACGGGTGATGGCAACCCAGTCGTTACCACTAATGTATTTACTAAAAATCTGGGCAATGGCATCTCGCTAGCAGGAAATGCCAAAGGCGAGATTCGAGGCAATACTTGCCAGAATACGGGTTATGGCATGAGCATTGCGGATAGTGCTTCTCCATTGGTGGTAGATAACCAAATTTCTGGGAACCGATCGGGTATTGTTATCTCTGGAAATGCGCGTCCCAAACTGCGGAATAATCTGAGCGAACGAAACTCTGATGATGGTGTGACGGTGATTGGCAATGCTTTACCGGATCTGGGCAGTGCCACCGACGCCGGAAAAAATATTCTGCGATATAACACTAAATTTGATTTACAAAATAGCAGCTCAAACCAGCTAATTGTGGCGGGAAATCAAATGAATCCCGACAAAGTAAAGGGAAGCGTAAACTTGCTCGACAATCAGCTTCCTCCTACTGACACGGCGGGTGGCGGCGGTGGTACTGGTGGCGGTGGTACTGGTGGCGGTGGTAGCGGCGGCGGTTCTACAGTCGTTGAGCTAACTGATATTAAAGGTCATTGGGCTGAGACTTTTATTCAGGAATTAGTGAAGCAAGAGATTATCAGCGGGTTTCCTGACAAAACCTTTAGACCTGATGCGAGTCTGACGCGATCGCAATATGCCGCTTTACTGACCAAAGCTTTTAACCCACCTGCCAAACGAGAAGCGATCGCTTTCAAAGATGTGGCAAACAGTTTCTGGGGTTACGCTGCGATTCAACAAGCCTATCGCGGCGAATTTCTCTCTGGTTTCCCCGACAAAACCTTCAAACCAAACGACAATGTCCAGCGCGTCCAAGTGATTGTCTCTTTGGTGAATGGACTGAAGTTAACCGGGGGCGCTCTCACCGCGTTAAACTTCTTCGATGACCGCACGGGCATTCCTGACTATGCCAAAGATGAGGTCGCAACAGCCGCTCAAAAGCAGCTGGTGGTCAATCACCCGACACTCAAAAAACTTAACCCCACCCGCGATGCGACGCGGGCGGAAGTAGCGGCAATCATTTATCAAGCCTTGGTGAATGCTAACCGAGTCTCAGCCATCAACTCACCCTATATCGTGACTGCTTGATCTGACCTCTCCCCAAACCCCTCTCCGAGACGGAGAGGGGCTTTGAAGATGGCACCCCTTCCCTGGTAGGGAAGGGGTTGGGGGTTAGGTCTAGGAAGGATTTGAGCCAAAGAAGTCACTTGTGTGTACACGGTTAGCCTACGTTAGCGAAGCGGCACGAAGTGCGGAGAGGGGCTTTTCCGCTTCCCTGGTAGGGAAGGGGTTGGGGGTTAGGTTTTGTATTTTCGCCTCTACTTCTCAAGTCAACACTGAAGAAACCACGAGATTCACGAGGGTAGATCCGATCTCATCGAGGGGGAGAACGAAATCTACCTTTCCCTTTTCAATGGCGGCGCGGGGCATCTCAAAAAATTCCGATGTACTTTCATTTTGGGCGATCGCTAATCCACCCATCTTTTTAATCGCCTGCACCCCACTTACACCATCCCCGCCACTCCCAGAGAGAATGACCGCGATCGCTCGCTCTTTAAAACTTGCCGCTAGTGACTGCAACAGCAGGTCAGCAGAGGGGCGTGCAAAGTCCACGAGTACCGCCCCAGACAAGCAGAAAGTCCCCTCCGAGGTGACGAGTAGATGCTGATTGGCAGGAGCCACGTAGACCATTCCTGGTTTCAATGGCTCTCCTTCTTGTGCCTGCTTGAGTGGCAAGGTCGTGGGGCGATTTAAAGCGTCCGTTATCAAACTGGAGCCAGACTGAGTGTCGGGTTTTTGCACCACAATAATCGCTGCCGGAAAGTCCGGGGGGAAGGCAGGCAGGATGTGGCTTAAGGCTATCAGCCCCCCCTCAGATACTGCCAGCACCACTACTTTGAAAGGGGAGCGCGAATTTCCATTTCCGCCTGCACTCTCCCCTGATTCCTCACTCTCGGCTAGGGGTACTGTCGCAGGCAATTGACCTTGGATCAAGCCATTGCCGGATAAAATCAGAGCGTTGTTCCGCTTGTTTAGCTTTTGCTTCATAACGCTGTGCTGACAAGATTTGGTTGCGATCGCGCGAATACTTCGCCATCTTATACATCAGCTCCACACGCTTTTGTAGAGAACGGATTGCCGCCCACAGTACCGACTCCTGAGCCGGGGACTGTCCTGCTACCAGAGTCTCTACTGAATAAGCGTGCCCCATGCGACAGATGTACTGGAGCAACCCGCTCTTATTTAGTTGGAACAAATTGCCGCCACAATCTGGACAAGTAAAGCCTGAGAAGGTTCCATGCTTTCTCAGTTCCCGTAAAGCGGCTCCATCTACTTCCACAACGTCGATATTCGTCTCAAATTCGCTTTCGCTAAGCACAGTGCTGGCTGCTTCCTCTGCCACGGGTTCATGGGCTAGACGCACTAAAGCCGGGGCGATTGACGACAGCGGCAGGATAAAATCAACCTCTGTGTGTTCGATGGCACTCTTTGGCATTCCTGAGAAAAAGGCGTCTGTTAGGTCTTGAACCACAGCTACACCGCCTTGCCGCTTTAAATCAATCAGTCCCGCCGTGCCATCGTCAAGGGTGCCCGACAGCACCACCCCGACTACCCGGCGTTTGTACGCCCTCCCGGCGGTGCGAAACAGGGGATCGACTGCCGGACGAGTGCCGTTCTCTTTTGGCCCTTGCACCAAACGGATGTATCCGCGTTTCACCAGCAGGTGGTAATCTGGCGGTGCCACATAGATCCGCCCTAGCTCAATCTTCTCATCGTTTTTAGCATGGTCTGCGTGCAAGAAACCTTCGCGGTTCAAAAGCTGCGGCAGAATACTCTGACCCCACGCGGGAAAGTGAACCACAACGAAAATCGCCGCCGGAAGATTCGGTGGCAAATCAGCGACCAATTGAATCAAGGCTTCCACTCCCCCTGCGGAAGCTCCAATAACAATAATGTCGTGACCAGGCATTTACCTCTCCTGAGCGAAGAATGGGGAAAACCTATCCGATTGATGCAATAAGGTGAAAACTCTGCTGAATCTCAGTGATGAATCGCTAGGTAGGTTTTAGTGGATTCCTACAAGGAAACGTGCTGGGCGGGTGAAGGATCGAGCGAAGCTCGATCCTTCACCCGCCCAGCATCTTCTTGAGAGAATCGCTATTTTCTGCCTTCTCTGCAAAGCTTGCAAGGCAGTGGATTTTTAAAGCTTTAGCTTGCTTATAACTAAGGTAACTGCTAGTGTTTCACTCATCTTCTAGCTGGGGAATGAGTTCCGTATGAACTTCATAAATGAGCCTGCATACAAAAAGTCTTGATGGTTAACCACATTAGAAGATTGGTATTAGCAGCTGCCTTCTCTTAAATTGCGTCTTGAAGTGGTCAGCAGGCGTTGCTACGGATTCAAAATGAATAATTTAGAAGTTTTTGCCCTAGCGATCGCTTTCTCTTTACTTTCTCTTTGATGAGATCGGGAAAGTTCCATTACCCTAGAAGAGGCTTTCTCATCCAGTCTGAGTTGCAACCAACGCTCTACCCCTGATTCCTGAAATGGTGGAACAACTGAAACCCCGCTATTCTGTTGCTTGGATTAGTAAAATCGCTGAAGTGCCCCAAGCCGAGTGGGACGCGATCGCTCTGCCGTTGAAAACGCCTTTCCTAGAATGGGATTGGCTCAACAATATGGAAACTTCTGGTAGCGTCGGCGCTAAGGCGGGTTGGCTACCCACCCACCTGACGATATGGCGAGACAGGCACCTAATCGCAGCTGCACCGCTTTATCTGAAAGGACATAGTTATGGTGAATTTGTATTTGACCATCAGTGGGCAGATTTAGCTCAACGCTTAGGGGTGCAATATTATCCAAAATTGCTGGGAATGTCTCCGATGACCCCAGCGGAAGGCTATCGCTTCTTAATTGCCCCTGGCGAAGATGAGGATGAACTAACCGAGCTAATGGTGGAGGCGATTGACCATTTTTGTCAAAAAAATCGGATTAGCGGCTGTCATTTCCTCTATGTAGACCCCGAATGGCGACCGATTCTGGAACGACACGGTTTTACGCCGTGGCTGCACCATAGTTTCATTTGGCAAAATACGGGCTTTAATACGTTTGATGATTACCTAGGCGCGTTTAACGCGAATCAGCGCCGTAACATCAAACGGGAACGCAAGGCGGTAGAAAAAGCCGGTTTGCAAATCAGAACCCTCACGGGTGATGAGATTCCGAAGCCGCTTTTTTCGTTAATGTATGACTTCTACGCCGATACCTGCGACAAGTTTGGCTGGTGGGGAAGTAAGTATTTAACTCGGCGATTTTTTGAACAGTTGTATCCCAACTATCGTCATCGAGTGTTATTTGTTGCCGCCTACGACGCCCAGGATGACCGGCAACCCGTCGGAATGTCTTTTTGCCTCACCAAGGGCGATCAACTGTATGGGCGCTATTGGGGAAGCTACCAGGACATTGACTGTCTGCATTTTAATGCCTGCTACTATACGCCAATTGAGTGGGCGATCGCGCATGGCATCCAAAGCTTCGATCCGGGTGCCGGTGGGCGTCATAAAAAACGTCGCGGTTTCCCAGCAACTTCCAACTACAGTATGCATCGATTCTATAATCCGCGTTTGGGTCAAGTTTTGCGGACTCACATCCATCAAATCAATGAAATGGAGCAACAGGAAATTGATGCGATTAACCAGGAGTTACCCTTTAGTCAGCGCGATGAATAAACCAACCTAAGAGGCACGAAAGATACGCAGGAACGAAGGAAGAACTAAACTTGAGATAGGTTGTAAGCCTGTTTTCACTGTCGATTGTTTAGAAATTTCTTGATTTTTATGCCTCAAACTGCTCAAGATTTAGCTGCCATTGATGACCAGCTTTCCAAGCGTTATATTCACCTCGATCCGGCTGGATATTTCATCATTTACCTGGATCGGGAAGCGGGGCTAATTTGCGCTAAACATTTCACGAATATCATTAACGAACGCGGTTTGGCGGTCGATCCCGAAACAGGCAAACCTATCCCGGTACGAGGCAAGGTAGAACGTACCCACACCGTTGTCTATACTGGCAGAACAGCTAAAGAGCTTTGCATAAAAATTTTTGAGCAAACTCAGCCCACTCCACTCACCATGCTGGATCATGCCGCTTATTTGGGGCGCGAATTTGTCAGGGCTGAGTTTGCTCTAATTAATGGGCAGGAGTACGTTCAAGACTAGCCTGAGAAGCCTTGATAGAAAAAGTAAGTCACCATCGGAATGACAGTGGCAGCAAGCAGTAAGCCAACGACCCAGATAGTCGCGTTGCCAGTGTCGGTTTCTTCTGCCTTTTTAAAGGTTCTTTCGACATTAACCGTATCTTTGACTTCCGGCGGTCCTGGGTCTGTCTCACCTGATAGGACGGCAATTAAGCGATCGCCTGCATCCGAAAAAGCTTGATTGTATTTGTCGCCTTCCCGCAATGGCACCAACACGGTTTCTTC
The DNA here is from genome assembly GCF_014698845.1 of Coleofasciculus sp. FACHB-1120. Lineage (NCBI taxonomy): Bacteria > Bacillati > Cyanobacteriota > Cyanophyceae > Coleofasciculales > Coleofasciculaceae > Coleofasciculus > Coleofasciculus sp. FACHB-1120. The sequence goes on from NZ_JACJTV010000020.1 coordinate 62,596, forward strand.
GGCAATGCTCTTAGCGATATCATCGCTCAAGACAGACTTTACCTTTTCACCTGTGCGAATCGCAGTGTTGTTCGTGACGCTATCAATCACCAGTAAAATTTGATTTGCTTGCGCTTCTGGTGTAGGAAACCATTTTTCAAACAACTGATTGGTAAAAGTTTCCACTGTTTCACCATAATCGAGGTGGCGGACGGTCACAAACCGAACTTGATTGCCTGTCTCGTTGGCTAATTTATCCAACTCGGTGTTAATTTGACCTTCGGTGAGGCGACTGAGAATTTCAGCTTTATCAAGAATCCAGTTGCGATCGCCTGCGGCTAGATTGGGAATTTGATAAACGCCTGTAGCATTTACTGGCGCTGCCATTAGCTGAGTAGCCAGAACCATCAGGGCAATGGCTACTATCAGGCGCGTCTGGAATTTTATTCGACGAAAGACTTGCGTAAGGAATTGTCTCATTGGATGAAATGACAAAAATGACTTTTTTCAAAAAATACTACACAAACTCCCCGAAAACTCACTTTCGGGCAAGTGAACGTGTTAGTTTTTAAAAATAGCCTTTTTTGGGCTATATCGAAAGTGAGCGCGATAGGTTAGCAAAATAATCAATAAAATCGCTCTGGGTGGTATCAGTTATGAGTTCACCAGAAATTTACAGGGGTTGGCTGATAGAAGCACGACCAGTATTCTGCGTTCAGGTTTGGAGTGCTGGTGGAGAATGCCTGATTCCCGTCCATAATGCCAGAACAGAGGCAGAAGCACTGGAATTGGCGAAGCGCTGGATCGATCTGCAAACAGCACCAGAAAATCCTCAGCCAAACCCGTTCGATCCCTTTTCTAATGAGATTGACTACGACGACGATATTCCGTTTTGAGCGATCGCATCCTTATGAGTAACCGCATCGGTTTGGGATGCGATCGCTTTGAGTATCTTGCTCAATTCATCCTGATCGGCAGGTGTTAATGGGTTTTGAGGAACTCTAACCCGGCGATTTCACAAATCCCAATCATTTTCTTGAAAGCTTGTTGCAGTACCTTCATTGCCGCCATACAAGCATAGAAATGATTTCCTTCAACTCAGACAGAGGCACCACTCCAACACCCCCCATGACTGCTTCTGCCAATAGACAGAGTAGATTGGTTGAGGCATGAAACCTCAACTTAAGTTGAAGGGCACGGATATCAGAGCCTGGAAATAAATTTTGAGAGCGAGAAGCTTAAGGAAGCTAAAACTTACTGGTCAGCCTTTGAACCCATTTAATTTAAACGGGTTATGAGCTTTTAGCCCTACTAAAGTTCGGGCGGAAGTCCGCGACTTCAGTAAACAAAATTGAGACATCCACAGAGCGATCGCATTGTCTTCATTTTCATGTAAAAAAATTTCATAAATATTCAACTATCTACATCAAAAAAAAGACCCAAAAGTTTATGTATTTTTGGCGATATATTTGGGAACTCTAAAAATAGGTAGGTTATCTTTGAGCAAACTTGGGGAAATTATATGGATGCACAAGCACTGAAACAGCGCTATGAACAAGGACAAAGAGATTTTAGCGGCGAAAATCTTATAGGGATAAACCTGGAAAGAGCCAATCTATCCGGTTCAGACTTTTCAGGAGCGTATCTATCAGCCGCAAACCTGAGTCGCGCAGTCCTAGTCGGAGCCAACTTCAGTGGAGCTTGCCTGCATCGAGCCGATATGAGTTTTGCCAAAGTGAGCGAAGCAAGATTCATCGAGACAGACTTGACCAAAGCCAACTTAAGAGGAGCTGTCCTCGTGAAGTCGGTGCTGGTCGGAGCAAAACTGAGCGGTGCAACCCTGACATCAGTGAATCTGCGTTTGTCAAACTTGTGCGGAGTCAACCTGTGTGGTGCAGACCTGCGGGGAATAAATTTGCGTTCGGCTAATCTCGTGGATGCCAACCTAAGTTGGGCAAACCTGAGTGGAGCCAGATTAAGCGGCGCATTGCTGCGAGGAACAATACTCAACGGCGTACACCTGAGAGCAGCTTACTTAAATGGCGTCGATCTCAATGGCATAGACTTGGATGGAGTCAACCTCAGCGAGACCAAACTGAATGGAGCTAATCTGAGTGGTGCCAACCTAGCAGCCACGAATCTGTCTGAAGCCCAGATGCGGGTAACGATTCTATCTAGGGCAAATTTGCATGCATCCAATCTAAATCACGCCTCACTTGCCAAAGCCGACTTATGTGAAGCGAACCTAAGTAAGGCAGACTTGAGTCAAGCCAATTTGAGTGAAGCTGACATGACGGGAGCAAACCTGAATATGGCAAGCTTGCGTGAAGCGAACCTGAGTGAAGCAAGTTTGCGGGGAGCCTACTTGTGGGGAGCTAACTTGAATGTGGCAGAAATGCGTGGAGCCGACTTGACGGGTGCTAGCCTGCGGGGAGCTTACCTGGAAGACTCTGATTGGCAACAAGCAATCTTAACGGGTGCAATTCTCCCTGATGGCACAATTCACGAATAACTTATCTGGCTGGCATCCTTGGCGATACTTCTACCATTTGTATCTGCGGCTGCAACATGAACTAAAGAGTAGTTGGTCATTGTTTTCTCGTTAATGCTCATGAGCATTTATTTGTAGCAGGCATTTATAGAAAAATGGGTATTAACAGTCGAAGCGATACGCGCTAAGCGTATCGCTCCAATTCTATGTCTGCACTGTTGGTTGTAGCTTCTCGTTTCCAGGCGTGGAAACGAGAAATTTTATTTTGAGAAATTGGAGAGAGTTTTGGCAATTTCTTGGTAAACCTGTCGTTACTTGAGCGGATCGTGACCCCAATTCATCAGTGAGTAGCGCCAGCGCGTGTGTTCTATATCGCCTGACGGCTGCTGTGCGCTGTGGCGGTGGACGTAACTAATCACTTTCTTAATGTGCGATATGTCATCTTCGCTATAGTCATCCTTCTTCTTGTGCAACAACTCGATGATGCGCTTACCAGATTTGTGACCTGTTGATTCTTCCTCTCCATCCTTTTGCCCAACAGCTTTGGAATCGTCCGTTTTGAGCCAGGACTCAAGTTCCTGCGGTGTCATGTTAACAACGCTGTGAAACTCATCAATGGCTGATTTCACATCATTACTCATAATTCAGCATTACTCCTCAATCTTATTTAGGGATTCAGGCTTGTGAGCGGCTTCTTTCCCAGTTTTTTCGCTTTCAACCAGATACTCTGGATTATCTTTGGAGGCAGCGACGTGGTGTCCTTTGATATCTGTGGGTGAAGTGAGCTTTTTCTTCACAGTGCCACTGGTTTCACCTTGTGAGGTCTTCCATGTAACCTTGTCGCCTTTCTTCAATTGATCGCTCAAAGTTCGACTCCTGCTTAATATTTCTTTATCTACTAACTGTCACATTATGGTGGCTGATTTCCAGGGAGTAATCAGTCTGGTTGCAGATTAGCTGCCTGGAGTTTTCCGCCACAAATATGCCTTTTGTAAGTGGTTGATTGCCAGGAAACTGATTATTTAATTTCCGACTAAATTGCGCGATCGCAAGTGCACCTATATGCGAGTACAGCTCACTACATTAGTTCGTACTTGGATTTACCGGGTAGCGATCGCGCCCAAATGCTTGATTTCAATAGCACAATATTAAAAATTTTTCAAGTCGCTCAATCGACTGACACTCAACTGAGTTACCAAAAATAAGCGACTGGCAAGAAACTTTCAGCAAAGGTTATATCTGTAAAGCAAAGGGATTTGGCTGGCAACCTGAAAATTAGTATCGGCTGAAAGTAGTACCATCTTCTTTTGCGATTGCCGATTTAAATTGCCGAAATTAATTACTATCTAATCTCCCACAATCTGCAATTTTAAATCGTCTAATTAGATACCAGTTTCATGAATTTCCCCTTCTTTTAATTACTGATAAAGAGGGTAAATTCCAAATCGATTTTGAGGAATCCGAATTTTGCGACCTCTTCCTAAATCGATAATCGGATAAAAATTTTTCAAAAAGCTTAGCTGATTAGAAACACTGAAAATCCAATTTTGTGGAATCTGGAAGCAAGAAAAACGGAAACTTCGCTTGAGGTAGAGGTCAAAACCAGCGCCACATAAAACGGTAATCAACAAGGAGGAAACATAATGACTAGACACGGACAACTGTATCTAAGAGACCAAGTTCCACCCCGCTCCACTGCTTACGATCAAGGAAAGTTTGGTCGGCTATTCCCATCCTTACCTCCCTTTGCTAGCGACTCCAAATCAGTGCGCGAGAGGCTGATGGAGCTTGGGAAACCAAGCGGTTTGATGGATGCAGGAGACGATTTAAACGCAACAGACCCCGTACCTGGAAGTCCTAGCAACACCGATAACCCCAATATGACCGCAGGGTTCACTTTTTTGGGGCAGTTTCTGGATCATGATATGACCTTCGATTCCACCTCTAGTCTTGAGCGACAAACTGACCCAGAATCTATTGAAAATTTCCGAACGCCTTTCCTAGAGCTAGATAACGTTTATGGTTCGGGTCGTGCAGCCAGTCCTCACTTGTATGACAAAACAACCGGAGGCATCAAGTTCCTGATTGAGAAATTGGGTGGGGAAGGGTCGAAGGACGATCTCCCTCGAAATAGCCAAAATATGGCACTCATCGGCGACCCAAGGAATGATGAGAACACGATTATTTCTCAGATGCAATTGGCGTTTCTAAAATTCCACAATCATGTTGTGGATTACGTCATCGATAGTGGAATCAAAGATCCGAATGATGCATTCACCGAGGCACAGGAGCTAGTTCGCTGGCACTACCAGTGGATTATCGTGCATGAGTTCCTGCCTACAACTGTAGGACAGGATTTGGTGGATGACATTCTGAAAAAAGGTCGGCGGTTCTACAACTGGCGCAACAAGCCATTTATCCCAGTCGAGTTCTCGGTCGCTGCCTATCGCTTCGGTCACAGCCAAGTCAGACCGGGATACATCGCCAATCATGGCACTCAGGATATGCCAGAGTTTAGGGCACCTATTTTCAATTTCAGTTTAGACCCTAATCTTTGTGACCCGGATGACCTGCGTGGTGGCAAACGCGCACCTCGAAGATTTGTTGACTGGGATACCTTCTTTGATTTCAAAAACGGAAAAGTCAAGCCCAACAAAAAGATCGATCCTAAACTCTCAAGCGCATTATTCACTCTGCCGTTTCCAGCACCCGGTTTGCCAGGACAAGGGGAGCCAATCCGGTCGCTGGCGCAGCGCAATCTGCTGCGTCACCTCACCTTCAGCTTGCCATCCGGTCAGGATGTTGCCAGAGCAATGGAAATAGATCCCCTGAGTCCATCCGAGCTGCGCGATCTCAAAGATTTGGGATTCGACAAGCGAACACCCTTGTGGTTCTATATTTTGAAGGAAGCGGAGCTGAGAGCGCAAGGTAAGACACTCGGCCCCGTCGGCGGACGCATTGTTGCGGAAGTATTCATCGGTCTGCTACAAGGCGATCGCAAATCCTACCTTCGGCAATGCCCTAAGTGGAAGCCGATTTTAGGGCACGAGCACGACTTTAAGATGGTTGATCTGTTAAAGTTTGCGGGACTTTCTCCATCGGGAACGACTGAGTGCTGAGGGGCTAACTTGTGGGAACTTGTGGAAGACTCAGTCCCGATCGCGCTTGTGAGTGATAGCTTCCACAAGCCCGTAAGCAAAATTTATTCTCCACTAAGAGATAAGCGGTTGGATGAAAATCTGCCCGCTTTTTTTCTGTAGCAAGGTTTAGCGATTGGCGTCCGGCTTCTTCTCCAAGCTGGTATTGTTCCCATTCATCTATCGACTGCTAGATTTTTTTTAGTTGTTTATAGTATTTCTAGGTCATCTTCATCTGCTCCAAGAGATTGAGCAGTCGTTGGGGCGGAAACTCAGGAGATCCCGACTCCCAGCGTTGTCAATTGCACCAGTCAATCGCTCGAAAGAAAAAACAGGCATGAAAGAACCATCAGAAAAAATGGTTAGCGGTGGATTTACTCTGGCGCTGCTTTTGTTGTTTGGCGTTGGTGTCACTTTTTCCTGGAGCATCCAAAGGCTGCTGGATAACTCTAAATGGGTAGCTCACACCTATCAAGTCTGGGGAGAGGTTGAGGGAACCCTTTCAGGAATCAACAATGCCGAAAAAGCAAGGCGAGGCTACATTATCACAGGAAAAGACACTTACCTGGCTAGTTATCGTCAGAGCCTCCAAGAAAGCAATAGCAGCTTCAAAACGCTTCGGACATTAACGGCTGATAATCCTCTCCAACAGCAGCGACTCGATCTCCTCGAACCTCTAATTGCCAAAAAACTCAAGGGACTACAAGAATCCATTGAGCTAAGACAGCAGAATCCAGGAGATGACAGGAACGCTCAAATTGCCTTTACATATCGAGGCTCAGCGATCTACGAGCAAATTAGAGAACTACTGACTGCAATGGCAAAAGAAGAGCAAATGTTATTGCAGCATCGCGCAGCGGCAACAAATAGAAGCGTTGCTCAAACCATTCTGGTTGTTTGTATTGGCGGTTTGTTGAGTTTCAGCCTGTTGATTGCGATTTACTTTCTCCTGCGAAAGCAAATTCGCGATCGCGTCCTGGCAGGTCAAAAACTTGCCGAGATAAACGCTGCCTTAGAAACTGAGATTGCCGAACGGTTAGAAGCAGAGCGGAAATTAGAGCAACTCACAACCGACTTGCAACGCTCCAATCGAGAACTAGAGCAGTTTGCTTATGTAGCTTCACATGACTTGCAAGAGCCATTACGGGCAGTGTCAGGTTACACCCAACTGTTAGCGCAGGAGTATCAAAACAGTCTGGATGAGTCTGCACAAGAATACATGGCTTATGTGATAGACGGTGCAACGCGGATGCAGCAGTTGATTCAAGACTTGCTCGCCTATTCCCGCGTCAGCACTCGCACTCAAGCGTTTGTATCCATTGATGGGGAGACGGTGTTGCGTCAGGCGGTAAACAATTTGCAAGTTGCGATCGCAGAAAGTAACGCTACTATCACCCACGACCCTCTGCCCCAGGTAAATGGCGACAAAACCCAATGGCTCCAATTATTTCAAAATTTAATCGCCAACGCGATTAAGTTCCGCCGTGAGGAACCGCCCCAAGTTCACATTACGGCAGAATTAAAAGAGCGGGAATGGCTCTTTTCGGTACGTGATAATGGAATTGGCATCAAACCACAGTACCTCGATCGCATTTTTGAGATATTCAAACGTCTTCATACCCGCCGAGAGTTTCCCGGTACTGGCATTGGTCTGGCTATGTGCAAAAAAATTGTCGAGCGTCACGGCGGAAACATCTGGGCTGAATCGCAACCAGGAGTAGGAACGACATTTTACTTTACAATTCCCCTCACTCCTGACCCTTCACCCTTAGAAGCCACGAACTCCTATGAATAGCCGCGATATCTTTCGACCCGTAGAAATATTGCTGATTGAAGACTCTCCCAGCGATGCAAATTTAACCATCCGAGAATTTAAAAAGGCTAAGATTGCTAACAACCTGCACTGGGTTGAATATGGCGAGGCGGGAATGGAATTTCTGCGACAGGAAGGTGAATATGCCAACGCTCCACGTCCAGACCTGATTTTACTCGATCTCAATTTACCAGGGATGGATGGTCGCGAAGTCCTCATGGAAGTGAAATCAGACCCCGATCTCAAACGTATCCCGGTTGTCGTTCTCACTACCTCAGCCGATGAGGAGGATGTACTTAAGTCTTATAACCTCAGTGCCAACTGCTACGTGACGAAGCCGGTTGATATCCAACAATTTATCCGGATTGTGCAATTGATCAACGATTTCTGGCTAGCAGCAGTAAGACTCCCACTAGAGTAAACCCAGTTATGTATAAAACGCCAATTCAAGTCCTCTTAGTGGAAGATAGCCCCAGCGATGCCAACTTGCTACGCCAACTATTCTCGCGCTCAAATCAGGAAGGATGGCAATTAGTACACGTTGAGCGGCTGGGTGACGCAATTGATGCTTGTAGCGCTGGCTCCTGGGATGTTGCTTTATTGGATCTTTCTCTTCCCGACTCGGATGGACTGGACACGGTGGCACAATTCCGGGCAGCTGCACCAGATATCCCGATTGTGGTGCTGACTGGGTTTGATGATGAGGAACTTGCCCTACAAGCATTGGCAACAGGGGCACAAGATTATCTCGTCAAAAATCAAATTACAATGCAATTGCTGATGCGGACGATCCGCTACGCCATTGAACGGGGGCAAATTCTCAAGCAGTTGCACGAAAGCGAACGCCGCTTCCGAGGGATTTTTGAACAGACATTTCAATTAATGGGGTTGTTGACACCAGAAGGAAAGATCCTGGAAGTTAACCAAACAGTTCTTAACTTCAGCGGTCTTCAATCAGAGGATTATGTTGGTCACTTGCTGTGGCAGACAAAGTGTTGGAATTATTGCCAGGAAAGCCAGGATTGGTTAAAAAATGCGATCGCCTATGCCGCGAACGGTCATTTTGTCCGTCATGAGATCCAGGTGCAGGGCGATATGAATGTGATGCTGTGGATAGATTTTTCGCTAAAGCCCTTGACGGACGAAACGGGGAAAGTGGTGCTGCTGATTGTGGAAGGCAGAGATATTAGCGATCGCAAACTTGCAATGACTGAAATCCTCAAAGCCTTGGAACAGGAACGAGAACTCAATCAACTCAAATCAAACTTCGTTTCCATCGTTTCTCATGAGTTCCGCACGCCCATGACCACAATTCGGATGTCTGCGGAGTTGCTTCGAGCTTACAATCAGGGCTTGACCGAACAGAAAAGAAGTGAATACTTTGAGCGGATTGAAACTGCTATCAGCAATATGCTCCATCTCTTAGATGAGGTATTGGTCTTAGGTCAAACTCAGGCAGGTGGGCTTCAGTTTAAACCTGCACAACTCGATTTAGAAAAATTTTGCCGCGATCTCATCGCAACTTTACAAGCGAATGCTAGCAGACAGCACAACATTATCTTTAGCTGTCAAGGTAAATGCCCCCAAGTTGAAATGGATGAAGTCCTGATGCAGCATATCTTCACTAATTTACTTTCCAACGCGATTAAATATTCTCCCGAAGGTGGCAACATTCACTTTGATGTAGTTTTTCAAAATAGAAAGGCAACTTTCCGCTTGAAAGATGAAGGAATTGGAATTCCTTTAAAAGATAAACAACGTCTGTTTGAAACCTTCCATCGCTGTAGCAATGTAGGGAGAATTCAAGGAACCGGATTAGGTCTTTCCATTGCCAAAATGTGTGTAGATTTACATCAGGGAGAGATTCAAGTAGAAAGTGAAGTAGGTGTTGGGACAACATTTATCGTTACGTTGCCATTCACTCAGCCGCCGGGACGAACTCCCCCGCAGGCACGCCATTTACATCACCAAGAATCTTAGGAAATACAAAAAAATTTTGGAGATTTTACTCCTCCAGCCGCCGATAGATAGGGAACTCAAAAGTTGAGTGTGGCGTCTCTTCCGCTTTCGGCTTAGTTTAAAAATTTATGTAATCTTAACAAGGTGTACTGGAATTTCAATCGTAAACTCTGCACCCTGTTCCGGCAATGAATGACACGTCAGCTGACCTTTATGCTTTTCTACCACAATCTCATAACTTGTCAATAACCCTAACCCACTGCCCTTGCCTACGGGCTTTGTTGTAAAAAATGGGTCAAATAAGCGCGATCGCATTTCTTCAGGAATGCCAATCCCATTGTCTTTAATTCGGATAATTATCGTTTCCCAAGCACTCAACTCTGTACTAATCCAAATCGTTGGACTTGATGATTCGGAAACTTTTTGACCAATCCCCGATTCTAAAGCATCAATCGCATTATTCAAAAGATTAAGAAATACCTGGTTAAGCTGGCTGGCATAACAATTAACTAAGGGTAAATTCCCATATTTTTTAATTACCTGAATCTCCTGACGTTTCCCTTCTCCCCTAAGTCGATGCTGCAATAATAACAAAGTGCTATTCAGCCCTTCATGAATATCTACAGCTTTAATATCTGATTCATTAAGGCGAGAGAAAATGCGTAAAGCCAGAAGCATTGTGCAGATACGTTCTACACCTGTTTTCATTGAGCCTACAAGCATTTGGATATCTGAACCGAGAAAATCTAGGTCAATTTCTCGAATTGCTTTTTGAACAGAGGGAGTAGGATTTGGGTACTCTTGCTGATAAAGAGAAATTAGATTTAGTAAGTCTTGAATATATTTGCACGCCGGATCGAGATTACCGGAGATAAAGCCAATAGAATTATTGATTTCGTGAGCCATTCCTGCGGCTAATTGACCCAAACCAATCATTTTTTCTTTTTGAATCAGTTGTGCTTGAGCTTTCTTGAGGTCGCCTAAAGCTTTTTGAAGTTGTGTATTTTGTCCTTTTAGCTGATTTTGAAGGTTTTGAATTGTTAGTTGATTTTGAATTCTTGCCAAGACTTCTTCAATTTGAAAAGGCTTGGTAATATAGTCTACTCCCCCAACATTAAAAGCTTTAACTTTATCTAATACATCATCCAAAGCACTCAAGAAAATGACGGGTACAGATGAAGTCTCAGTATCTTTTTTTAACCTTTCGCAAACTTCATAACCATTCATACCTGACATATTAATATCCAACAATATTAAATCAGGCGGAAGTGTCTTAGCTGCGGTTAAGGCCATCTGACCATTAATCGATTTACGAACGTTATATCCCTTATCTAACAACAGAGATGATAAAAAGCGAATGTTGTCTGGTGTATCATCAACTATCAGAATATCGGCTTTGAAGATATTTGCTGATTTGGAATCCATTAGATTTTAAGTTAAAAGAGTATCAAAATTTTTGACCTGTGGATTAGGGTTGCATCTAAAATGGTTAGTCTTTTACAGAATAACGATTATTTAAAGTCATTAACCAGGTTGAAAAGATGTTGCATTTAATTGGTAAAACCAGCTTGATTATCATTAAACAACTCTTTATTCCAAATATTCCTGCCTATCCAATGCGATTAAGTTTGTTGCTTTTTTGCCCTCCACAGGTTTAGAAAATAGATATCCTTGTCCAAATTCACAATTTAAATATTTTAGTTGAGCTAACTGTTCGTTTGTTTCAATTCCTTCAGCAATTACGCTCATATTTAGGGTCTGAGCAATTTTCATTATCGCCGGAATCAGTCCTAAACTATCTACTCTTTCATCCAAGTAACTAATAAAAGAACGGTCGATTTTGAGAGTATCAACGGGAAAATTATATAAATAACTCAGAGAAGAATACCCAGTACCAAAGTCATCAATACATAATTGAATTTTACGCTCTCGAAGTTGATGCATAATCGCTTTTACAGATTGAGTATTATTCATCAGGACACTTTCTGTGATTTCCAACTTCAAGCTTTGAGGATTAAGTTGGGTTTCCGCGAGGATTTGGTCAATTTGCTCAATTAAATCTGGCTGGGCAAATTGCCGTGCTGAAAGATTGACACTCATAAATAGAGGATAGTCGAGCAATTTTTCCTGATACCATTGCTGAAGCTGATGGCAAGCTTCCCGTAAAACCCAATTGCCAAGTTGGTTAATTAAACCTGTTTCTTCTGCTACAGGAATAAACAAGCTAGGCGATACCATTCCTCGTTGAGAATGATACCACCGGACTAATGCTTCAAATCCTACAATCTTGCTGGTATCAAGGGCAAGAATTGGCTGATAGTGGACAATGAATTCTTGCTGTTCAATAGCTCTACGCAGGTCATTTTCTAGCTGTAAAACTTGAATTGCAGCATCGTGCATCTCCGGGTCAAAAATTTGGTATTGACCTTTTCCTAAGGTCTTGGCACGATACATTGCGATGTCTGCATCTCGCAATATATGTTCCGATTGCTCGTAATTAGGATTGCTCAAAGCAATGCCAACACTGGCGTTGATGAAAATTTCTTGTTTGTTCAGTTGAAACGGACAAGCGAAAGATTGAAGGATTTGATCTGCAATCAAGAGTACACTGCTGATATTTCCAATGTCTGTCAAGATAATCGCAAATTCATCGCCGCCCAACCGAGCCACAGTATGATGTTGACTAAGTAATTTTTCTAAGCGACGAGCTAGATTAATCAGCAGTTCATTACCGGCAAGATGACCTAGGGAATCATTGACTACTTTAAAGCGATCGCAATCAAGAAACAACACGGCAAACGCCTCTCCTGAATGTTCCTTGGTGCGTTTGAGAGCTTGTTCTAGACGCTCCATGAATAAAACTCGATTAGGCAACCCTGTGAGATCGTCATAAAGTGCCATTTTTATGAGTTGTTCTTGAAGGAGCATCCGCTCGTTGATTTCTCGCCTCAGTTCTCGATTCGCTACTTCTAGCTGAAAAGTCCGCTCTTTTACTCGTTCTTCAAGTTGGGCATTCAGTTGTTGATTCTGGATTTTTGCGGCTCTTAATTCTAGTTGATTCTGAACACGAATTAAAACTTCTTCAAATTGAAAAGGTTTTGTAATATAATCGGCTCCGCCGACTGAAAAAGCTTTTACTTTATTAAAAGCTTCGCTGAGAGCACTTAAAAAAATTACAGGGATTGCGGCAGTTTTTGGATCGGCTTTCAGTTTTTCACAAACTTCATAACCATCCAGGTTAGGCATCATAATATCGAGCAAAATTAGATCGGGAGTGACAGTTTTTACCGCTGTCAGCGCCATTTGTCCACTCAATGCCTTGCGAATTGTGTAGCCTTGTTTCACGAGTAGACTAGACAGAAAATGCAAGTTTTCAGGAGTGTCATCAACGATAAGAATATCTTCTTTTGCCATAGCAATATAAAAATATTTTTTTTGAGTTTGGTATCATCAATTTTTGAAAAATTCTCGTTGGTTCGCAGTATTGTTAAAAATCTACCATTTTTTATTGATAGTTTATTTATCAATTGCCGTTAAGGAGCAGCCTTTCAAAGATTGTCAATCTATTCATCCCCGCTCCAAACACTGTGCAATTGCTCATTTGAGAAATTTTAGAATCATTCCCCCTACCGTGTAGACACAAGTCGGCAGACCTCTCCTCAAACCCCTCTCCGAGACGGAGAGGGGCTGTGAATATGCTCTCCTTCCCTACGAGAGAAGGGGCTGTTCTTGTTAGGTCTGGGAGTGCTTTGAGCAAATAAGTTACTTGTGTGTACACGGTAGCGCATCTGTGAGAGTAAAGGAAGATAGTTATAAAAAACCTATTTCCCATCCTGAAACCAAGGTTTTTTGAATTTTACTAGCGCTGATAATGTGATAGAAGGGGCGAGAGATTGGGGGAGGTTTGCTGTAAGTTTTCCCCAGTCAGCGGTGCCTGAGTTGATTGAATTAATTCCATAATTTGTTCAAACTGAAAGTTCTCGACTAAATTGGTCAAAGCATTTATAACAAACGAATTTTCTGGGGGAATTTCCTGAAGGAGCTGAATGAGCAAGAAATCGCTGCCTTGGGAAGCTGCATAGTGTAGCTGCTGTATCCATTCAGAGGGCATGGTGGCAAGCTGAAGCGGGATGTCAGACTCAGGAGCTTCTTGTAGATTTTGATTTCTGCTTTCTGTGGGCAATGCTTCCTCCTCGTAGAGATATTGCACCCCTAGATATTTGTTCATTTTAAAGAGTAGTTCCTCTTCTCGAAAAGGTTTACGCACGAAGTCATCGCATCCAGCTGACAAGATAATTTGTCTGTCTTCTTCAAAAACGCTGGCAGTTAGGGCAATAATTATGGTTGCCTCACCTTTTAAGGAAGCTCTAATTTTTTTGGTAGCTTCATAGCCGTTCATTACAGGCATCCGCATATCCATCCAAATTAGATGGGGTTCCCAGCTCTCCCAAATTGCTACAGCTTCTTGACCATTTTCAGCTTCTTGCACCTCAAAGCCCAAGTAAGTCAGAAGCTTAACGAGGAGAAGACGATTTGTTGGCTTATCTTCCACAACCAGAACACGATAGCTGGGTTGCTCAGGAGCTAAACCAATCACTTTTTTATAGATAGATTGGGGTGTTTCAATCTCCATCTGCTGAACCAAACCTGCCTGAATGTCAAAGGTAAATTTGGCTCCCTGACCTGGATGACTACTGACAGCGATCGCTCCTCCCCCCATCAGTCGGACAAACTTTTGACTGATCGGTAAACCCAAACCCGTTCCTTGACAAGACTTCAGCCCAACTGTGGTTTGTCCAAAAGCTTCAAACAACCGATCGAATTCATTTGGGTCAATACCGGGGCCAGTATCTTCCACTTCAAAGAATAGACGGATAAAAGGCAGGGGAGGGGAGTTGTCTGCTTGCTCCCCGACACTCCTGCTTTCCGCCACTCCTTCTTCCCCTGTAACGCGCAGGGTGACGCTCCCTTGGTCAGTAAATTTGATGGCATTACCGAGAAGGTTAATCAAGACCTGACGCAGTTTACTTTCGTCAGTTCTGACATATTGGGGGACAGCCGCCGTGCATTCAAAGTTAAGCAAGAGTCCTTTGGATGTGGCTTTGAGTTGTAGCATCTGTTCGAGACTATTGAGCAGACAATACAGGTCAAAGTCATTTTCATGGAGTGTGACTCGCCCCGCCTCGATTTTAGCCATCTCTAAAACATCGTTAATCAATGCCAACAGATGATCGCCACTGCGGCTGATGATCTCCAGATATTTCTGATGTTCGGCAGATAGGGAGGTATCGAGGTTCATCAACTGGGTAAAACCAAGGATGGCATTGAGGGGTGTCCTTAGTTCGTGGCTCATATTGGCAAGAAATTCGCTTTTAGCGCTATTGGCAGCATCAGCAGCTTCCTTGGCGATCATCAGTTCAATAGACTGCTGTTGAGTTCGCGCTAGTAATTCTGCTTGTTGGATGGCAACTCCTAACTGTGCCCCAATCTGAACGACCATCTTGATTTCTGCCTCTTGCCATTGGCGAGAACCGGAATTTTGGTAAGTTGCTAGCAAGCCCCACAGTTGATTGCTATGGAAGATCGGAACAATGATATAAGCTCGTGCTTGAAAGCGCTCCAACAGTTCTAGGTAACAAGCGTCAAATCCAGCCTGGTAGATGTCTGGGACACAACGATAACTGGTTCCTTGGCGATAAGTCCCGCCTTGAGTTGCTTGCAAATAAGTATCTTGGATGGACTCATCTGCACCGCCAAAAGTTTTGCCAGTACAATCCACCTGGTTAACAGCAACCTTGGTTAGCTGAGATTGATGAATTTGTTCGGGTACTAGCAAATTCCAGCCGTCTGCTACCGACTCTGATACAAATTCCCCACTCCAGTCGGGATGGAAACGATAGAGACCAACGCGATCGCATTTGATCGCGTGGCGTAGTTCTTCAGTTGTCGCGCTAAAAATTTTGTCAATTTCTAAGGTTTGGCGCATTCGCTGAATCACGAAAGCGATCGCTTTTTCCCGTTCTGCACTCTCCCGTAATGCGGCTTGTGCTGCTTGACGTGCCTGAGTCACTGCAATGAATTCATTGACTAATTTAAGCCAATTAATTTCTTCTTGACTCCAGACTTTAGAAGAGCTTATGGCATCCAAACCCATAAAACCGACAACCGTACCAGCGTAAAGCGTCGGAACGGCAAGCCGGGACTGGATGCACTGGAGTTTTGTCAAGGTTGGTTCGGCGGCGACAGGTGGGCGTTCGCCAGGAAATTGAACCGTTTTGCCACTCAAAAGTTGGCTGTGAACCCAGTGATGATTTTCAACGGGTAAACCTTGAAACCGATCGATCAGTGGCTGAATGCCAAAGCCGCACCACTCGTGGGTCATATTCCAGCCGCTTTGGCGATCGGAGTAATCAAACAGGTAAGCGCGATCGCACCCCAAAAACTCGCCAACGACTTGCAGCGTGAAAGCGATCGCAGTATCTAAGTCTTCGTCAATCAGCGTCCGAGAAATCCGGCTCAAGCAACTGTCCATCGCCGCTCGTTTTGTTAGCAATTCCTCCGCTAAGTTCCGCTCTAGCTCGGCTCCCGCTCTGGCGACAAAAATTTTCATAATCATTTCTTTGCCAGGATCGTGAGCCATTGGCTGCACATCCAACACCGCCAAATTGCCAATTGTATCGCCAGTCGAGTCTCTTAACGGAATTCCCCAGTAGCTTTGTGCGCCTAACATCTCTAACGCTTGGAAGTCAGGAAAAAGTTTTTGTACCTCGGATGGGTAAAAACCGCTCGTTCCCTTCAAGACGTTTTCGCAAGGACTACCCGCCAAGTCGTACTCGAAATTTTCGCCAAAGCCTTCACCCGTCCAGAACGCCAAAGTCTGCACTCTAGTTTTAGTATCATCTGCAAACTTACCGACTACAGCGTAGCGAACTCCCAAAACTTGGGCGAGATAGCGGACACAAGAGCGAAAGAACTCATGAGCAGTTGCAGAAGCTGTTCCCTCAACCATTAATTGCAGTGCTTCTTCCCTCTGCTTGCGATCGGTAATATCAGTATGGGAACCTGCTATGCGATAGGCTGTGCCGGTTTCATCCCACAATGCCACGCCACGGGTAAGAATCCAGCGCCAGCTACCATCTTTATGGGATGCCCGAAACTCTAGCTCGTAGTTAGGGATTTTCTTCGCTAAATAGGCAAGCATCACCGCTAACACTCGCTCTGAGTCTTCTGGGTGCAGAATTTGCTTGATAGTATCGATGCTATTCGGAATTTCTAAGTCTTCATAGCCCAACATATTTTTCCAGCGAGGCGACAGATATACATCATTTGCTGGAATATTCCAATCCCAAATCCCGCCGTTAACTCCTTCTACCGCTAAAGCAAATCGCTGTTCGCTTTGGCGCAGTGCGGCTTCAGCTTGCTTTTGGTTCGTAATATCGCTGAGGGTGCAAACAATTCGCTCGACAGTTCCATCCTCTGCTAGCTGGGGGTCGGCATTTACTAGCAGCCAGCGGTGATTTTGAGTTTCAAGATGCTCGATTCCCACAACAATGTTATGAATCGGTCGGCGCTGGGCGATGCTAAACTGCACGGGTAATTCTGCGGTTGGGAAGGGTGTACCATCTTCTTGCAGCGACAACCAATTTGCACCAAATACCTGATGCGTTAAATCTTCTGACTGGAGATTGAGGAGATGAATTGCAGCTTGATTGCAGATAAGAATTTCGGCATTAGCATTGAGCAGCAATACTCCCACCTGCATTTCCCGGATCAGCATCCGAAAGCGTTTCTCACTTTCCTGTAACGCTTGCTCTCGAACTGACTGCGCTGTTAAACGCCGATCGAATAGAGCGGATATCAGGGCTAAGCTCAAAATGAACAGGGTCGCAATCCCGATGGCGATCGCCAACCAAGACTGAGTCATGGCGGAGGATGACTCTACTGGAAGGACTTTGTAGGGAATAAAGTGAGTTGCCCACATTCCCGTGTAGTGCATCCCGCTGATAGCAATTCCCATCAGGAAGGCGCTGCCAAATTTCTGCCATAGTAGTCCTTTTAAGGAGCGATCCTGGAGCCGAAATGCCAGCCAAAGCGCCGCAAAAGACGCGCTGATTGCGATCGCGACCGATAGGCTTACCAATCTCCAGTCATACTCAATCGTCGCCTGGATTTGCATGGCTGCCATCCCTGTGTAATGCATCCCACTGATGGCAATTCCCATACAAACGCCGCCACCGATGACAAGCGGGATGGAAACAGCGCGACTCAGCAGCCACAAAGCAATGCTTGAGGCAATAATCCCACACATCAGGGAGAACAGGGTGATCCACACGTCGTAGTTAACAGACTGTGGCAATTGGAAAGCCAGCATGGCAATGAAATGCATTGACCAAATTCCGGTTCCCATTGCCACAGCTCCACCTAGAAGCCAGCGCACTCGCCCCACTTCTACAGCAGACTGCACTCGTCCGGCTAAGTCTAGGGCTGTATAAGAGGCAATTACTGCGATCGCAAAGGAAAGGATTATCAAACTTATGTTATAAGTGCCAGCCATTGCGCTATGCATATCTTTTTCTATGTCGCCAATCTCTAAAAATTAATCGATATAAAAAAGTTTTCCAGGGAAAGGAAGACATTTCTAAATGTCTTCCTTAACCTAGCCTCCCTCAGTCTTCTTGAACTTGCAAGTCCCGTTTTTATCCCCCCCACCCGCATTTAAAAGGGAGAAGAAACTCAAAGTTCGCTTTACAAAGGAGATATCCACGTAAGTCCTATTTGATAAGCCCATCTAATAAGTCCATCCAAAGAACAAATTTCCTCCGTTTTTAGATGAATCAATGAGCATTGCCAAAATTGGACAATTAAAGTCTTTCGAGAATTCGCTTGAAAGTCTGTAATTGGGTACTTGATATTTTTGATGTCATAAGGTAATACATTCAACTAAATCATCAAAGGAAGACAGTACAGTAACGTTCTGTTAGCCACCTAAGCTAGCATTTTTTTATTAAAATATGCCTTAGTAAAATTACTTACCAGACAATCCGCTGAACCCATCACTTTAAGCGATGGGTTCACAAGCCGTGCGGACAAAGAACTTCAGCAGTTCTTGCAATTTAGGCGAACGGATTTGAAAGTAGAATTGCCTACTTTTCCTACTTTTCCTACTTGTTATTCGAGAAGTGCGGCGAGGAATGCCGAAGCCAAGCACATTTACTTCGCTATTCAATCATTCTCAAGCAGATATCCTCATCCTCCAAAGGTAAAGGGTTGCGATCGCGCCTTTTATCTATTTCAACCAAAAAAGTGCGATCGCTTTCTCCTTTTACCCCAGTGTCAACACTCCCGCCGAAAAATTCACCGATAGTGGCAGCATTTTCAACCACTGTAAACCCAGTAAAGGTTCGGGAATTCCTGCTCCCGCTAAAACTGGGATAATATACTCAACTTCATCTATTACAACTTTACCCTGATATATATCAAAAAACTCTTCGCCCCGTGCCAGCTTCATAGCTCGTTCACTTTCAACTTTATGCCAGTCTAAGCTTTGGACATCTTGAGTATCGAGTGCCAGCCAGCCTGTGGTAAAGCCCGTATCTAATAACACTTCAATGGGTATTTTTTCTCCATCATCTGCAATTAAATCAATTTCAAAAATTAGCTCTCCAATCTCACCGAACTTGCCTAGAATCATATCTTGCCGCAAGTTCCGGTTTCATTAAGACGCATGATACCTACCATACCAGTAGGATATTTTTCACGAGCCTTTTGGATAGCTATCTCTTCAGAGGTAT
The DNA here is from genome assembly GCF_014698845.1 of Coleofasciculus sp. FACHB-1120. Classification (NCBI taxonomy): domain Bacteria; kingdom Bacillati; phylum Cyanobacteriota; class Cyanophyceae; order Coleofasciculales; family Coleofasciculaceae; genus Coleofasciculus; species Coleofasciculus sp. FACHB-1120. The sequence continues at coordinate 81,766 of NZ_JACJTV010000020.1, forward strand.
CAATAAAATAATCCCCACTGTTTGGTTCAATAATAATGAACCAGTTGTAATGGTCATTCATTAGATGAGGACTAACTTGTGTAAAAATCTCCCGATACCGCTTACCACGGGAATTTTTTTCAGCTTCTTGTCTGACTAGTTCTTCTGGCGGTATTGTGTATTCGGGGAATAATCTACCTTGACGACGCCGACGAATTGGTTGTGTTTTAGTCATGGCTTGGCTTTCTTATTGAAGGATGAGTATTGCTTTTATCATGTATTAATTATAAGTTACAGATTTTTGGCAATTCCATAACCTCCACCTCCAGGTGTCTCAATAACAAACAAATCATCGGGCTGCATTTCTACAACCCCTGTACTTCCTAATTCCTCTACACTTTCATCACTACGCTGCACATAATTTTTCCCGACTGCACCCGCTTCACCACCGTGCAAACCAAAGGGAGAAATGACACGACGACTTGATAAAATTCCAGCAGTCATGGGTTCAAGAAAACGCAGGCGACGGATAACACCATTCCCTCCATGATGATGCCCATTCCCACCGCTATTGGGACGAATCGCAAAACTTTCTAAAAGGATAGGAAATCGCCACTCCAATACTTCTGGATCGGTGAGACGGGAGTTTGTCATGTGAGTTTGTACGGCGTCGGTGCCGTCGAAGTCAGCGCCAGCACCGGAACCACCGCAGATAGTTTCGTAGTATTGATAGCGATCGCTTCCAAAGGTGAAATTATTCATCGTTCCTTGGGAAGCTGCCATCACCCCCAGCGCCCCATACAAAGCATCGGTAATGTTTTGCGAAGTCTCTACATTTCCCGCCACAACAGCAGCAGGATAACGCGGGTTTAACATACACCCTTCGGGAATAATAATTTCCAAAGGTTTGAGACAACCCGCATTGAGGGGAATATTGTCATTCACTAAAGTGCGGAAGACATACAATACTGCTGCCTTGCACACGGCTGCCGGTGCATTTAAATTGGTTGGTTGCTGAGGAGAAGTGCCGGTAAAATCTATTTTGGCGCTGCGAGTCGATTTGTTGATGGTGATGGTAACTGCGATCGCGCTGCCATTATCCAGAGGACAGGTGAAACTGCCATCTTTGAGAACTTCGATAATCCGACGTACCGACTCTTCCGCATTGTCCTGTACAAAGCCCATATACGCTTGCACAGTCTCTAAACCATAATGCTCCATCATTTTGTGGAGTTCTTGCACACCGCGTTCGTTCGCCGCAATTTGTGCTTGCAAATCTGCAATATTTTTACTAGGATTTCGGGCTGGGTAAGGGCTAGATGCAAGCAGTTCCAGCAATTCTTTTTCTCGAAAATGTCCCCGTCCTAGTTGGAAATTATCAAGTAGCACTCCTTCTTGTTCTACTGTGGTGCTGTTTGGAGGCATGGAACCTGGGGTAATCCCGCCGATATCTGCATGATGTCCCCGCGAGGCGACGTAGAAGAGGGGAAGCGTGGGAGGGGAGGTTGTAGAGACGGGATTTATCGCGTCTGGAGAGGAAGCAAATACAGGGGTAATTACAGTGATATCGGGTAGGTGCGTGCCGCCGTTGTAGGGATTATTTGAGGCAAAGACATCTCCGGGTTGGATAGTGTCGCCATAAGCGTCAATTAAACTTTTGACGCTTTCACTCATGGAACCCAGATGTACGGGAATATGGGGGGCGTTGGCGACTAGCTGCCCATGTTGGTCAAAAATTGCACAGGAGAAATCTAAGCGTTCTTTGATGTTGACTGAGGAACTGGTATTTTGCAGAGTGATACCCATTTGTTCAGCGATCGCGCGAAACAAATTATTGAAAATCTCCAGCATCACCGGATCGGGACGATTGAGGATTCTAGATTCTGGATTTTGGATTGAAGATTGTAAATCTGCCGAACGCTGCAAAATCAGATGATTGCGATCGCTTAGCTGTGCTTGCCAACCGGGTTCAATGACATTCGTACCCGTCGCATCGGCAACGATCGCAGGGCTAGAAATACAGTCTCCGGGTTGCAAATCCTCTCGCTTATACACTGGCGTCTCGTACCACCGATCCGCTGTATACATCTGTACCGTTGCCACCGGCGAGGGAAGTTCATCGCTGCGACGGTTGATCGTTGGTTCTTCCAGAACATCCGTTTTCACCACCACCTCAATCGAAACCGCCTCAACAATTAGCGCCTTTTCCTCCACAATAAAACCGTAACGCTGCCGATGCGCCTCCTCAAACCGCGCCCTCATCGCCGCAACATCCCCAAAATTCACCACCAGCGCCGAATCTGTCCCCTCATACCGTAAATGCACCTTCCGAACTATCTGAACCTCCTCCTCTTCCTTCGCGTTCTTCGCGTCTTTGCGGTTTAATTCTTCCTCTCCCTCTGTTGCCAACTCCGCCAAGATCCCATCTATCGTCGATAGCAATTCCTCACTCAGAGGTGCCTCCACCGCCCGTTCCCGCAGCACCCGCATATCTGCCAAACCCATACCATAAGCTGATAACACGCCAGCGTAGGGATGCAGAAACACCTGCTTCATCCCCAACGCATCAGCAATCAAACAAGCGTGTTGTCCCCCTGCGCCACCAAAGCAGCACAAAGTATATTCCGAAACGTCATAACCGCGCTGGAGGGAGATTTTTTTAATCGCACTTGCCATTTTTTCAACTGCGATCGCGAGAAATCCAGCCGCCACCTGTTCCGGCGTCCGATTGTCGCCAATTTCTGCCGCCAGTTGACTAAACTTTTGCCGCACTACTTCTGCATTCAGCGGCAAATCTCCGTTCGATCCAAACAATTTCGGGAAAAACTCCGGTTGCAACTTGCCCACCATCACATTGCAATCCGTCACAGTCAGCGAACCGCCTTTTCCATAGGCAGCAGGCCCCGGATTCGCCCCCGCTGATTCGGGTCCCACGCGATACCTCGCCCCATCAAAAAAGAGAATCGAACCGCCACCAGCAGCAACCGTATGAATTGCCATCATCGGCGTCCGCAGCCGCACTCCGGCAACTTCCGTTTCAAAGGTGCGTTCGTATTCGCCGTTATAGTGGGCGACATCCGTAGAAGTCCCGCCCATATCAAAGCTGATAATTTTGTTGAATCCCGCCATCAAGCTTGTCTGTACCGCGCCGACAATGCCCCCAGCCGGACCAGATAAAATACTGTCTTTCCCTTGAAACTGTTGGGCATCGGTAAGTCCACCATTGGACTGCATGAACTGTAGGGACGGGCAAACCCCACTATCAATACTGTTAGGGTCGGGCAGACCTAACCCCCGACCCCCTTCCCTACCAGGGAAGGGGGAAAAGCCCCTCTCCTTGTAGGAGAGGGGTTGGGGAGAGGTTAACCCAGATATATTGTCTCCGACCGTACCACCCAAATGACTGGCAACTCGATCTACATAACGCCGCAAAATAGGCGATAAATAAGCATCAACAACGGTAGTATCGCCGCGACTCACCAACTTCATCAACGGGCTAACTTCGTGCGATACCGAGACTTGAGTGAATCCAATTTTCCGCGCTGCATCTGCTACTTGTTTCTCGTGTTCGGGATAGCGATAGCCATGCATAAAGACAATGGCACAGGAGCGAATCCCGTCGTCGTATGCTGCTTGTAGAGATGCGATATATCCGGTTTCTACCGGGATTAATTCTTCGCCTTGGGCGCTGTAGCGTTCCTCGACCTCAATCACTCGCTCGTAGAGCATCTCTGGCAATACAATGTGACGGGCGAAGATATCGGGGCGATTTTGGTAGCCGATGCGAAGGGCATCTCGAAATCCCTGAGTAATGACCAGAAGAGTGCGATCGCCCTTGCGTTCCAGTAGCGCATTCGTCGCCACAGTCGTTCCCATCTTGACAACTGCAATCTGTTCCGATGGAATAGGTGCATCTGCCGCAATTCCCAAAATGTCCCGAATTCCCTGTATTGGTGCGTCAGCATACCGTTCTGGATTCTCCGACAGCAGCTTATGAATCACCAGTTGTCCATCGGGACGCCGCGCCACAATATCCGTAAACGTACCACCCCGATCGATCCAGAATTGCCAGCGGTTATTTACGTGGGAAGGTTGATTGGATTGCATAATAAAAATAATCGCGCGATGTTGATGATAAAATCTTTCTAATTAATTTTTATTATAAATACCGTTGCTAGTTTGTCCGGTTTTAGTTTAAAAATGTCTAAATCATCTTAATAAATATATTTTTTGTATAAAAGTGCTTTTTTATAACAGAATTTACAGGTATTAATTTCTATAAATCTGGAGTTTGAACCAAAGAATATTCTTATTGAAATTTTGTTTACAGAAAGGATGTTTTAGAGAATGCTTTACCTTAGCGAAACAGAGAAAGCTAAAGTTCTGATTGATGAATATTCAAAACGCCAGCTTCTGTACTTAGATACAGAGGTTGCTGATTATAATACTCGTAAGCCAAAACTATCTTTAATTCAAATACTAGATGACTTTACCGATGTAAGCGGAGATAGCGTTTGCATCTTAGATGTTTTGGAAAATCCTAAAATTGCAGAAATTTTTATTAAAGAAATCATGGTCAATCCTGCAATTGAAAAGGTCTTCCACAATTCCAGCTATGACCTGAAATTATTAGGGAAAACTAAAGCGAAAAATGTAAGTTGCACATTGGAAATTGCCAAATCAATCCCTTACTATTTATTGCCAGTGCCAAATTTACAATTGAGAACTCTGGCAGAAAACCTGTGCTATTTTCCCAATATAGACAAAACCGAACAAAGCAGTGACTGGGGACAGCGACCGCTGACAGAAAGCCAGCTACAGTATGCAAAAATGGACCCAATTTATCTGGCTCACGTGCATCAGCGACTGTTGGAATTAACTCAATTGAGTAGTCCAGATCCAGAACAAGAAAATGTAACAGCCCTATCCCAACGCTATCGAGAAATTGAGCAGCAATGGAAGCTACTGGATACCGAAATTGACCATATCCAAAATAGGCTCAAAGCTGCAATGCAGGCACAGGAACTATCAGAAACGAAATATTTCCAATTATCCAGTTATGAGCGAACTACAAAAAAAATTCCGTTTAACCAGTTGGCAAGAATGGCGGAAATTCATGGGATTGATTTAGAATTTCCGGTAACGCTCACCCAAAATCTTCAGAAGGAATTGGGTGACTTGATTGCGGAACTGCCGGTAGAAGAAGAGAAAAGTACTAGCTGGCGGCTGACTCCCAAAGATCCAACCGAGGAAGAAGAGAATGACGATGTTCCATTTTAGAAAAATCTGGTAGTAAAATTCTACTCTTCTATCCGGAATTGGATGCTACTCTTCTGTTTAAAACTTCAGTAACTTACCTTTGCGATTCAGAGTGTTTCTATTATGATTCCCGATCTATTAACCCGCAAGCAGACACATTTCGTTTTGTGGCGTCCAGGAAATATTCAACCCTCTCCAACGCTTTACATCGGCTACTTCGCTGGAGATAATCCAAGCTCATTTGAAAATTTTCAAGAATTTGACTTAATCCAATCAACAGATTTTCCAGAACTTTGGGAAATACCAGCAGAAAACTGCAATTTAACAGACGGAGAGGTCTATTTCTACTGGTTTAAAGTCCGCGACACTGACGCCTACACCAACACGCATCGAATTCTCTACTGCACCGATCCTACCGCTTACACGGTGGATCGGCGTTTCTCTGCACCGAAAGTCCTTTCAGAAGAGGGTATATCCGACTTTGATCCAGCCAGCGTCATCCTCTACCGAGATAAAATGCTGGTTCCGTGCGATCCGAAGGGACAAACGGCGGACTGGGTCGGAGATACGATAGAAAGCATACAACCTAATAATCGGTTAGTGATTTACGAGTTACCCACTCGCTGGACTCGAATCCGTTCAACTGGGGGAATTCAAGAAGGAAGCGGGACTTTTCGAGACGTAACTTCTCTATTTGTGGAAGAAGCGATCGCGCCTACTTTTTCTACAGTCCGCGCTTTACAAAACCGCGCTCATCTGGTGGAATTAGGTGTCAATGCTTTGGAACTTTTACCGCCCTCTGATAGCGATCAAACAGATAATTGGGGCTACGGTACGGCTAATTATTTTGCAGCCGATTATGACTTAGGTCGCCCCGCTGGTCAAGAAGCACCCACTGCTTCCACCGATTTAATCAATCTCATCAAAGTTTGTCATCAACACGGCGTGCGCTTTTTTGTTGATGCCGTAATGGCTTTCTCTTACAACAATCCTTACCGCAACGTTAATTATCTAGAATTTTACATCAAGTTTAATAGCGGCGATCCAGAACAAGGAAATCGGGACGGATTTGGCGGTGATTTGTTTAAGTATAACTATTGGGTAGAAGGGTATCATCCGCTTGCAGGTACGCGATCGCGTTTTGTTCCTGCCCGCGAATACATGAAAGCCTACATCGCTCACTGGATGACATATTATCGAGTGGATGGATTGCGCCTCGATAGCGTCAACAATATTGGCAATTATGACTTTTTGCAGGAATTCAAAGATTATGCGCGATCGCTTTGGCAGGAACGGGAAGGAAGCGGCGATAAATTTCTCGTAGTCGGTGAAGAATTAAGCGTACCTCTAGCTTTAGTTTCACAGAATCGTCTCGATGGACTGTGGAACGAAAAGTTTAAGCATATTATCCGTAGCGTCATTCTAGGACAAAATTCTTCTGATGAGCCTAGCTTTGAATGGAGCGTCCGCAAACTCATTGACTGTCGTAATTTAGGGTTTGCAGATGGTTCTCAAGCGGTTAATTATCTGACTTCCCATGATGTGGGAGGCTTTGGCAACGAACGTCTCTACAGCTACCTAAATAACAATCAAGTTTTTGATGCAGAAAAGCGCATCAAGCTAGCATTTGTTTGTTTGCTCACTGCTGTTGGAATTCCGATGATTCTGGCAGGAGATGAATTTGCCGATCAGAATGATTTACCAACCTCAGATGATGATAAAAAACAGGTCGATCCGGTTAATTACAGCCGTCTAACTGATGATTGGCGACAACGTATTTTTAACTATGTTGCCCGATTAGTAAAGTTTCGGACTACTTCTAATGCCTTAGCCGTTAACGACACTCATTTTCTCCATGCAGACTTCAATGAAGGCAAGCGAGTCCTAGTCTGGAAGCGAGGCAAAGACGAGCAGTTAGTGATTGTGGTGGCGAATTTCTCTGAGTATGGGACTCCTCCCGGTTCTGAATATAAAATACCGAATTGGCCTGCAACTCCGGCAGGTAAACAGTGGAAAGAAATCACGCAAGATCGCATGGTTCCAGTTGAATGGGTAGGGAGAGAAGGTATCTTCCCTTGGGAAGCGAAGGTGTACGAGCTAGTTTAAAGCAATTCACCTTTAAATAGGGACACAGCACTGCCGTGTCCCTACGGGTTTCTCAACATCAATACACACTATTTTCTGCTAGATTTGCTGGTAGCTAATTAACTTTTGTCGCAGCGTGGCGTAGTCAGAATGATAGCGCTCGACTGAATTTCTAGTAGTTAATCCCGATTTCAAATTAGTTTACCAACCGCTTGAGAATGACTTAGCGTTTTTGCATTTTCCTATAGTTTTTCTTCTGCTCAGATGGGCATCTAATTAGAAGTGTGGAGAATTAGTTTTGTCCAAATTACCATTACAAACGGCGAATACCAGAAGCTAAACCATGACAGACGCCGGTAAGAAAGTCCAAATCCAGGGTTTCTATGGTGTCGCTCGGCTGATGGTAGTGTGGATTCCGCATAAATGCCGTATCTGTCACCATCATGGCTTTATAACCCAGATCCCAGAAGGGCGAATGATCGCTCAGTCGCGTTGAGCGGACCATTAAACCTTTATTCGGCACCGGCAACCATTCGCTTGGAACTCCAACTTTACGAATGTTGCGACTCAGGTGAATTAAATCAGGAATAGTCGGTAAATTGCCAATCAAAGCAATGTAATCACCCCGATTTGGGTAAAAACGTTCTAATCCAGCGGGATAGCGTTGCGAACCTAGGGCGGAATTGCAATATCCCAGCATTTCTAAGGAAAGCATCAAGCGAAGGGATTGTCCTTGTTGCTTCAAATCAGAGGCATATTGCTGACTCCCCAGCATCCCGTATTCTTCCATATCAAAAGCAACCAATCGCATCGGGTATTTTACGGGTTCTGCTGCGAAAATTCTCGCCAATTCCAATAGCGCGGCGACACCCGTGGCATTATCATCTGCTCCTGGGGTTCCGGGTGCAGCGTCATAATGTGCGCCAATAAGAATCGGTGGCTTCTGATTATTTGTAGCCGCCGGTAGATTCAGAATGAGATTCTGATGGTTTTGACCGCGAATGCTGAACTCGTGGGTTTCTACCGTTCCCCATTGTTGCAGTTGTTCGCGGATGTAGTGCTGGACGTAGAAATGCCCGGAACTGGCGAGATAGGGGTCGCGATCGCGTACTATCTGGGTGAGATGCGATCGCAAGTTTTCTTTTAAATCCAATTGTCTATTGCTCCTAAGTTTCTAACCAAGCGCTCAATTCATTTTTAAATCATTTACAGAGGAGAAATCCAACAGCGCCTCGCCTAACTCTTCTCACTGGGGAATGAATAATTGCTGAATTTTAGTTTGTAGTTCGGGAGCGATCGCGCCAGACCGACGGGTAAGCTGATGCATAATCAATGCTACCCTTTCTCGTTGCCGTCCTTTTTGCAGGGTATTTTGATAAATCACCGATTCTCGGATAATTTCCTCTCTAAACAGTTGGCTAATCAAATTTTTTTCAAAGGCTGATACTGTTTATAGTATCTACTGCCGATCCTGAGCATGGAGATTCATCTCATGACGACTTCCGCTCACCGCTCATCGAACGCTGTTTGGCTCCCTTTGTCCCTCTCAGCTTGGCAAGATACCTATCAAACGCTGCATTTGTGGACACAAATTATTGGTAAAATCCGGTTAGCATTAGCCCCGAAAATCAACCATTGGTGGCACTCGACGCTGTATGTCACCACCCCTGGACTTACCACTGGCCCAATTCCTAACGGTACACGCAGCTTTCAAATCACCTTTGATTTTCTCGATCAACAACTCAAAATCGAGACAAGCGAAGGTACAACCAAAAGTCTGGCACTTGCTCCTCGCTCGGTGGCTGATTTTTATCAGGAAGTGATGAACACCCTGAAGGATCTCGGTATCGAAGTGCAAATCTGGACAATGCCCCAAGAAATTGCCGATGCGATCCCATTTGAGCAAGACCATCAACATCATGCTTACAATCCGGAATCTGCTCAACGCTTCTGGCAAATTCTGGTACAAGCCAATCGCATCATGACCGTATTTCGCTCCCACTATATCGGAAAGTGCAGCCCTGTCCATTTCTTTTGGGGCAGTTTTGATCTGGCTGTGACTCGCTTTTCTGGACGAAGGGCACCCGAACATCCAGGGGGTGTACCCAACATGGCAGATTGGGTAACGCGAGAGGCTTATTCCCATGAAGTCAGCAGTTGTGGTTTTTGGTTTGGGGGTGGTTCAACAGAAGCGTTATTTTATGCTTACGCCTACCCAACACCAGACGGATTCAAGGATTATCCAATTCAACCAGAGTCTGCATTCTATAGCCCGGAGCTGCAAGAATTTGTCCTGCCCTATGAGGCGGTGCGACAAGCAGACGATCCAGATACAGCCGTGCTGCAATTTCTACAAAGCACTTATGAGGCAGGGGCGAATTTGGGAGATTGGGAGCGAGCTGCGTTGGAAGATATTCCAGTCACGAGTGAATAAAGCGAGTCTGCGATCGCTTCTATTCGTATATGGGATGACATCATCTCCGCTTTATTCATTCAGTGCCACTTCATAGAGAGTTTGTATCACCAGGCGATCTAATCACTTACAAGAGAAGAAATCCAACAGCGCCTCGCCAAATCTTCTAACTGGAGAGCAGACGGACGAGTAACTCGGCACAGGCTGGAACATCCTGGCGATTGCCTTTTTTGAATCGCAGTAATTTAGGCTTTGTACTTGCAACTTTGTAGGAGCGCCCAGATGCACGCCCCTACATTCGCATTGCTAGCTTACGCTGAGTTGATTGAGCCTGAGCTTGCAGAATACATCAGGGATAACGCGGCATTTCCCAATACGGTTGTAGACAGGATTGTGCCTCAAGAGCAAGACTCCGACTATAACTACCCCAGCCGACTGTTGCAGGTGCGCGATCGCGCACCCATTGTAACCGAACCATTTTGGCAGTTTGTCGTGGAAGACAGCTTCACCAAATAAATGAACAGCAATACCAACACAGACTCAACAATCAAGCTGAATGAAGCATCCTTGTCCCGTTTACCTGGAAACGTTCACATACCCAAGTACGATCGCCATCAAATTACTAATGGATTTGTGCATATTGGGGTTAGTGGATTTCATCGATCGCACCAAGCGCTCTATCTCGATGATTATTTCCATCAGCATCCTGAGTAGTGACTGGGGAATCTGTGGTGTTGGATTGCTGGACAGTGACTATGACAGGCGAATGCGGGATGCGCTTCAATCCCAAGATTGTTTGTATACTTTAGTTGAGCAATCGCAAGAAGGCGATCGCGCTCGCATCATCGGTTCGATCGGTTAAGCGGTGATTTTTAGCTTTATAGCTGTTGGCAGTTTCATTAAAACATAGACTATACAGTAGTAGTCTCCCCGCAACCTGTTATAGCAAAACCTTACAGTTATGACTTCCGCTAGAAAGTGATGCAAGCAATTGAAATCGATAGTCTCAAGAAAAGCCTGTGTCAGTAATTCAGGTCAACGGCATTGATTTGTACTACAACATTCAAGGTTCCAGCGAAAACGAGCCATTACTGCTGATAGCGGGGTTTGACAGTGACAGTTCAACTTGGGCTGCAATGATGCGATCGCTAGTTAAGCAGTATCAGGTGATTCGCTTTGATAACCGAGGAGTTGGGCAAAGTGAAGCGCCAGACAGTCCTTACAGCATCAAACAAATGGCGGCTGATGCAGCCGCGCTGTTGGATTACTTGAGCATTTCTCAAGTCCATGTGGCAGGTCATTCAATGGGTGGACAGATTGCTCAAGAACTGGCTTTGGCATATCCCGAAAGAATCCAAAGTTTGATACTTCTCTCATCTTGGGCAAGGGGAGATGAAAAGTTTAATTCACTCATCAAATTGTTTGGCGACTTGACACAGAAATTAGAGGGAACGCTTTATCAGAGGGTTCTCTTGCCTTGGCTGTTTACCGATGCGTTTTACTCGATTCCAGGGGTAATGGAACAACTCATCACCTGGATTGAGAATCAACCATTTGCGCCGACACCTCATGGACTATATCACCAAAGCCGAGCTATTCTTGGCAGTGATACCAGCGATCGCCTTGCAAACATTCATTGCCCTACACTCGTTATGGTTGGCAAAGAAGACCTTCTTACTCCGGTCAGATTTTCGGAGCAACTAGCTCAAGGTATACCCAATGCTGAACTAGCTATCCTCGAGCAAGGTGGTCACGCCTTTGTGGTAGAGTCGGCGGATACTGTAGCGAAGGTCATGCTTGATTTTCTGGCGAAGCATAGACAACGCATCCTACAATCCCCACAGGAATAACTACTGCCCAGTTGCTTGAAGCCGATGGTGCCCAAGTAGTCTATCTGCCCCCTATTCGCCTGAGTTCAACCGCATAGAGAAATGCTCGGCTTGGTTGAAAAGTCGAATTCGCAAACAGCTACACCACTCCCATACTTTGCGCGATGCGACGGAAACGGAAGCCGTTCTTAAGACAGTGTCCTAATCTCTATGGCGACGGCTATATTTGGCAACAAATCTAATTTTGAATTCTTAACTTTTAAGTATTTGAGGATCACCTAATGTTGCTTGGCATAGATTTAGGAACAGGCTCTGCTAAGGCATTGCTCCTAGCGACAGACGGAACCGCTATAGGTGAAGCATCAAGCTCTTATCCTGTTCATGCACCCCACCCTGGATGGGCTGAGTCGGAACCAGAAGATTGGTGGTTAGCTGTTGCCTCTGCTGTGAGGAAGGCTGTAGGAAATAACGCCGATCGAGTACAGGCGATCGCACTTTCAGGGCAAATGCACGGTGTTGTCCTAGCTTCGGAGTCGGGTCAGCCTCTGCGTCCTGCTATCCTGTGGGCAGATACTCGCTCTAGTGCCACGCTGAACATTTATCATTCGCTCGATGCCGCTATTCTAGAGCGCTTGGGCAACCCGGTTACGGCTGGAATGGCGGGCCCGACTTTGTTGTGGCTACGAGAACACGAGGCTACTGTCTACACCGAAGCGCGTTGGGCACTCCAGCCAAAAGATTGGCTGCGGTTACGGATGACTGGAGAAGTCGCAACCGAACCATCAGATGCTAGTGGTACTTTGCTTTACGATCTTGTGTCGGACAACTGGGCAAGGGAAGCCATCTGGGCGCTGAATCTACGTAGTGATTGGTTACCAAAAATTATCCCCTCTAGTGCGATCGCCGGCTACCTCACAACTATTGCTTCAGAGCATCTTGGCTTAAGAGTTGGCTTACCTGTTATCGCTGGTGCTGCCGATACCGCAGCGGCAGCGCTTGGTAACGGACTACTAGAGCCTGGTTTGGTTCAACTAACCATCGGCACAGGCGCTCAAATCATTACACCTCGATCGCAACCAATTATCGATCCTCATGGTCGTACCCATCTCTATCGAACCGCCGTACCTAACCAGTGGTACAGCCTTGCAGCAATGCAAAATGCCGGGTTAGCGCTTGAGTGGGTGCGAGGTATCCTCGGCTTGAGCTGGCAGGAAGTCTATACTAAAGCGTTTTCTGTTCCCCCAGGATGTGAAGGGTTGACATTTTTGCCATACCTCACAGGTGAGCGAACTCCACACCTTGACCCCTATGTACGCGGGGCATGGGTAGGGCTGGGACTTCATCACACACAGGCGCACCTGATGCGGGCAGCTTTAGAGGGAGTTGCTTTTGCCTTGCGACAAGGTTTTGAGGCACTGGAGGCAACAGGTTTTAAAGCGACAGAAATGCGTTTAGCAGGCGGTGGAACGGCAGAAATGCCTTGGAAACAATTACTGACTGATGTATTGAGAATACCCCTCTATGCAACTACAGTTGCTGCTGCTTCCGCGCGGGGTGCTGCTCTACTGGCGGGTATAGGAATTGGCATATACGCAGATGCTAATGACACGAAAAAACTGGCAGCCGCACCAACGCTTGCTGCAACTCCCCAATCACTTGATTGGGTTCTAGAAGAGGCTTTCATGCGATATCAATCCCTTTATCCACGACTTAAAAACTCTGAAAAAAGTTAATATGCCTCACGAGGGAAGTATTAGAAGGTATTTACAAATTAATTCTTAAGGTACGACTGTTTAATATCAGTCAAATGAAAGAAATGAATTTACTAACAGAATAGGTAGAGATTAGATGAATATAGTAAGTGGAATAAACCTTCCCAAATCAGCCGACGCCTCTGATTTATACATACAGTGCAATGAAGCTGCATCTATAAACTACCAGGAAGATGACAAAAAAGTTGTCTTAACTCAGGGGGGTATAGCATTACACAGATGTGTTAGGACGTTATTCTAGGGATAGAAGAAGACTTAGGAGTTACCATACCTGCTCCTTACAGCTATGACCTGCGCCAAAAAGCAATCGAAGCGGTTAAACGAGGAGAACGCAAAACAAACGTAGCGAAGATGTTTAACATCAGTCGTAATACTCTAGACCTATGGCTCAAGAGGGAAACACAAACGGGAGATTGTCAAGCCATCACCCACTTTCAAAGAGGCTGTCGGCATAAAATTACTGATTGGGAACGCTTTCGAGCGTTTGCTCAACAGTATGGAGGCAAGACCCAGAAGCAGATGGCGCAGCTGTGGGGCGATAATGTGACGCAGCAAAATATTAGTCATGCTCTAGACAAGATTGGTTTGACCCGTAAAAAAAAACGGGTAGTGCTGAATAGTAATGGTCACGAACGAAGAGAGGCATTGTAATGATGCACAAAGTACCAAATTGCCCCAATATGATTGCTCAATTTTTTAGAGAACGATAACG